>NZ_JBCLUZ010000009.1:0-122995 GCF_039548395.1 Luteimonas changyuni | reverse complement strand
AGGGGGCAACGTCAACGCAGACGTCGCAACCGGGCGGTCGTCACAGGATCAAGAGGCACAGCCACGCCAGGGCGACCCCTACGATCGCGAGCGCGCGCCCGCTCTTGATCTCCGTCCCGAAGCCAAGAAACTCCACGGCCCGTCCCGTGCACAGGGGGTGTGCGGAGAGCCGGCCATGGATGGCCGGCGCCCGGCCGCTGGGAGCAGGACGCGGAGACGGCCGGCGCAGCACACCCCCTGTGCGCGGGACGGGCAGCGCGGACCACAACGGAGAAATGCGCGGCACGTGCAGCGCGGACTACAACGGAGAAATGCGCGGGACGGGCAGCGCAGACAAGAACGGAGCAGCTGCAGACGTAACAACGCGCTCCAACTGTCACGTCAGTACCCCCGGAGCCTCGACAAGAACCAGCCACTCCGCCGGGTCGGCCGTACGTCTCTCCCTCACTTGGGAGAAGAACCCGTTTTTGTGGGGTAAGGACTCAGGCTTCGCGCTAGAGCCCCGGGGCGCCGGGGACGTGCAGCGTCGCGGTGGACTCGCGCAGCGTCGGCAGCAGCAGGTCCGGCGGCAGCTGGCGCAGCACGGCGGCCAGCGCCTGCAGGAAGGGCGCCATCGCGGTGCTCCGGCGCCACACCATCGCGATCCTGCGGCTGGGGGGCGGAGCGCGGAAGTCGACCAGTTCGATGCTCTCCGAGCGCGCCACCGGTGGTTTGACCGCCAGCGACGGCAGCAGGGTGACGCCGACGTTCGCGGCCACCATCTGGCGCAGCGTTTCCAGGCTGGTCGCCTGGAACTCGCCCTTTTCGCTGGCGCCGGAAAGATGGCAGACATCCAGCGCCTGGTCGCGCAGGCAGTGGCCATCGGCGAGCAGCAGCAGGCGCTCGTCGGCGAGGTCGGCGGGCGTGATCGGGCCGTGGCCGGCCAGCGGATGCGCCTCCGGCACCGCGAGTACGAAGGGCTCTTCGAACAGGAACTCGACGTGCAGCTGCTCGTCGTTGACTGGCAGCGCGAGCAGCGCGGCGTCGAGCCGGCCCTGCTGCAGGCGTTCGAGCAGGACGTCGCTCTTCTCCTCCACCAGAAGCAGTTCGAGTTCGGGGAAGCGGGCGCGGATCCCCGGCACCACGTGCGGCAGCAGGTAGGGCCCCAGCGTCGGGAACAGGCCGAGGGTGACCTTGCCGGCCTCCGGGTCCTGGCTGCGGCGCGCGGCTTCGCGCATCTGTTCGACGTCGGCCATGACCCGCCGCGCACGCGCCGCGACCTCGTTCCCGGCAGGCGTGAGCATGACGTTGCGCGGCGCGCGTTCGACCAGGACCACGCCCAGCTCTTCTTCCAGCTTGCGGATCTGGGTGGAGAGCGTGGGCTGGCTGACGAAGCTTGCCGCCGCCGCGCGACCGAAGTGCAGGTGATCGGCAAGGGCGATGAAGTAGCCCAGGTCGCGCAGGTTCATGGTGGTGCCTCGCTGTGGTCGGGACGGCTCCGGCTTACGCCGTTGCCGCCTCGACGTCGGCCGTCGCGGCCGGGCTGCTGCTGCGGATCAGGTGGTCGAAGGCGCTGAGCGCGGCCTTGGAGCCTTCACCCATGGCGATCACGATCTGCTTGTAGGGCACCGTGGTGGCATCGCCGGCCGCGAACACGCCCGGCAGCGAGGTGCGACCGGCGTTGTCGACCACGATCTCGCCGCGCGGGCTGAGCTCGATCGCGCCCTTCAGCCACTCGGTATTGGGCAGCAGGCCGATCTGCACGAACACGCCTTCCAGCTCCACGCGGTGGGAATCGCCACCGGTCCGGTCGCGGTAGACCAGGCCGTTGACGCGCTTGCCGTCACCGAGGACCTCGGTGGTCTGCGCGGAGGTGATGATCTTCACGTTCGACAGGCTGCGCAGCTTGCGCTGCAGCACCTCGTCGGCGCGCAGCTTCGAATCGAACTCGACCAGGGTGACGTGGCTGACGATGCCGGCGAGGTCTATCGCGGCCTCGACGCCGGAGTTGCCGCCGCCGATCACCGCCACGCGCTTGCCCTTGAACAGCGGGCCGTCGCAGTGCGGGCAATAGGCCACGCCCTTGTTGCGATATTGGTCCTCGCCGGGCACGCCCATCTGCCGCCAGCGCGCGCCGGTGGCGAGCACCACGCTGCGGCTGCGCACGGTGGCGCCGCTCTCGAGCTGGACCGAGGTGATGCCGTCCGCGTCCTGGCTCAGGGCCTGGCCGCGCTGCAGGTTCATGATGTCGACGTCGTACTCGCGCACGTGCGCCTCGAGCTGGGCGGCGAAGCGCGGTCCCTCGGTATGCGGCACCGAGATGAAGTTCTCGATCGACATCGTATCCAGCACCTGGCCGCCGAAGCGCTCCGACACCACGCCGGTGCGGATGCCCTTGCGCGCGGCGTAGATCGCGGCCGCGGCGCCGGCGGGGCCGCCGCCGACCACCAGCACGTCGAACACATCCTTCTTCGCGATTTCCGCGGCGTCGCGCTTCGCGGCGCCGGTGTCGAGCTTCGCGACGATCTGCTCCAGGCTCATGCGGCCCTGGTCGAAGACCTCGCCGTTGAGGAACACGGTCGGCACCGACATCACCTCGCGCGCCTCGACCTCGTCCTGGAACAGGGCGCCGTCGATCGCGACGTGGCTGATGCCGGGGTTCAGCACCGCGGCCAGGTTCAGTGCCTGGACCACGTCCGGACAGTTCTGGCAGGACAGCGAATAGTAGGTTTCGAAGCGGTACTCGCCCTCGAGCCCGCGCACCTGCTCCAGAAGCTCCGGCGCGGCCTTGGACGGGTGGCCGCCGACCTGCAGCAGGGCCAGCACCAGCGAGGTGAACTCATGGCCCATCGGCAGGCCGGCGAAGCGCAGGTCGATGTCGTGGCCGGGCGAAGTCACGGCGAAGGAGGGCTTGCGCTGGGCGTCGTCGCGCGACACCTCGACCGTGACCTTGTCCGACAGCGCGCGGATGTCTTCCAGCAGCTCGAGCATCTCCGCGGACTTGCTGCCGTCGTCGACGCTGGCCACGAGCACGATCGGGCGCTGCAGGCGCTCCAGATAGGCCTTGAGCTGGGTCTTGAGGTCGTCTTCGAGCATGGTGGAACTCCTTCGAAAGGCAAGGCGGGGGCCTGCGTCCCGTCGTTCGACGGGTCGCCACCGGCGTGGGGATGGACCGCAGGCCGCGCGGGGCACGGACTCCGGTCCAGCCCCACCCCCGCCGGAAAGGCGGGGATGGGCTGGCTGTAGCGACTGTGGGAGCGGCCATGGCCGCGATTGCTGTGGCGATCCTGTAGCCATCGCCGCTATAGCGGCTCCCACAAACGCCGGCGGTTCGAAGCACGCCGGCGGTCCAACGATCGGCGTGCTTAGATCTTGCCGACCAGGTCCAGCGACGGCTTCAGGGTCTTCTCGCCTTCCTTCCACTTGGCGGGGCAGACCTCGCCCGGGTGGGCGGCGACGTACTGGGCGGCCTTGACCTTGCGCAGGAGCTCCAGCGCGTCACGGCCGATGCCCTCGGCGGTGATCTCGATCGACTGGATCACGCCCTCGGGGTCGACGATGAACGTGCCGCGGTCGGCCAGGCCGGACGGGCGCAGGATCTCGAAGTTCTTCGAGATCTCGTGGGTCGGGTCGCCGATCATCGGATACTGGATCTTGCCGATCGCGTCCGAGGTGTCGTGCCAGGCCTTGTGCGAGAAGTGGGTGTCGGTCGACACGCTGTAGATTTCGACGCCGAGCTTCTTGAACTCGTCATGGTTGATCGCCAGGTCCTCGAGCTCGGTCGGGCAGACGAAGGTGAAGTCGGCCGGGTAGAACACGAACACGGACCACTTGCCCTTCAGCTGGGCGCTGTCGACTTCGACGAATTCGCCGTTGTGGTAAGCGGTGGCCTGGAACGGCTTGATTTCGGTATTGATGACGGACATGGAATCCTCGGGGTGGTGGGGAAGACACCGGCAGCTGCCGGACAACGGACATGTTAGGCGTGGCCTATCAATTCGTGAAGTTGATTATAATGATTCAATCGATAGGTAACATCTATGGAAATCGGACGCAGTGTTTCAGAATGCCTCGAGGCGGCGCGTGCGCGAGTGGACCCGGGCGAAGCGGCACTGCTTTTGCAGCATGTGCTGGAGCGCGGCGCGGCCTGGCTCTACGCCCACGGCGAAGCCACCGTGGCGCCGGGCCAGGCTGCGCGCTTCCAGGCGCTGGTCGCGCGCCGCGGGGCCGGCGAGCCGGTGGCGTACCTGGTGGGCAAGCGCGGATTCTGGACCCTCGACCTTGCCGTGACGCCGGACACCCTGATCCCACGGCCCGAGACCGAACTGCTGGTCGAGGAGGCCCTGGCGCGGCTGGACCCCGCGTTGCCCCTGCGCGTGGCCGACCTGGGCACGGGCAGCGGCGCGATCGCGCTTTCGATCGCCAGCGAGCGCCCGCGGGCCCGCGTGATCGCCACCGACCACAGTGAGGCGGCGCTGGCGGTGGCGCGCGCCAACGCGGACGGCAACGACCTGGGCCGCCGGGTCGAATTCCGCAGTGGTGACTGGTTCGGCCCCTTGGCCGGCGAGAGATTCGACCTGATCGCCAGCAACCCGCCGTATATCGCCGAACGCGATCCGCATCTGGAACAGGGTGACCTGCGCTACGAGCCGCCCCTGGCGCTGGCGTCCGGTGCAGACGGCCTGGACGCGATACGGATCCTCGCCGCGACAGCGCCCAGGCACCTCGCTGCCGGCGGCTGGCTGCTGCTCGAGCATGGCCATGACCAGGGTGCCGCAGTGCGCGCGCTGCTGGGCGCGGCGGGCTTCGAACAGGTCGCGACGGTGGCCGACCTCGAAGGGCGCGACCGGGTCGGCGTGGGGCGCTGGGCGGCGGGCTGAGCGGGCCCGGCTGGTAGACTGGCCCGGTTATCCCGCAGGAGGCCGCATCCGCATGCGCACGCTGTATCCCGAGATCGAACCCTTCGACACCGGCACCCTCCGCGTCGATGACCGCCACGTCCTCTATTACGAGCAGTGCGGCAATCCCGATGGCAAGCCGGTGGTGCTGCTGCACGGCGGCCCGGGCGGTGGCTGTTCCGACAAGATGCGCCGCTTCCACGACGCGGCGAAGTACCGCATCGTCCTGTTCGACCAGCGCGGCTCCGGGCGTTCCACTCCGCATGCCGACCTCGTCGACAACACCACCTGGCACCTCGTGGCCGATATCGAACTGCTGCGCACGCAGCTCGGCATCGACCGCTGGCAGGTGTTCGGCGGCTCCTGGGGCTCGACGCTTGCGCTGGCCTACGCGCAGAGCCATCCGAAACATGTCACCGAACTCGTGCTGCGCGGCATCTTCATGCTGCGTCGCTGGGAGCTGGAGTGGTTCTACCAGGAAGGCGCCTCGCGCCTGTTCCCGGAAGCCTGGCAGCAGTACGTCGGCGCCATCCCCGAAAGCGAGCGCGGCGACCTGATCGCGGCCTTCCATCGCCGCCTGACCTCGGATGACGAAGCCACCCGCCTGGCCGCCGCGCGCGCCTGGAGCGTGTGGGAGGCGGCGACCAGCTTCCTGCACGTCGATCCCGGCTTCATGGCCGACCACGAGGATCCGCAGTTCGCGCTGGCCTTCGCCCGGATCGAGAACCACTACTTCACCAACGCCGGCTTCTTCGAGTGCGACGACCAGCTGCTGCGTGATGCCTACCGAATGGTCGACATCCCCGGCGTGATCGTGCACGGCCGCTACGACGTGGTCTGCCCGATCCAGAATGCATGGGACCTGCACCAGGTGTGGCCGAAGGCCGAGCTGGTGGTGACGCCGGCGTCGGGACATTCGGCCTTCGAGCCCGAAACCGTGGACGCCCTGGTCCAGGCCACCGACCGCTTCGCCTGAGCGCGCTCCATTCCCCCGCCCGCGTGGGCGGGGCCGGCACGCTCAGGCCTTTGAACCGTCCGGGTTGTGCTCGATCATCCACAGCCCGGCCCAGAGCTTGAGGTCGAGCTCATAGCCTTCGGCGTACTTCTGCATCAGCCAGGCGGGCGCTGTCGCGCGCGGGATGGCGTGGACGGTGATCTGCTCGTCGTCGACCCCGCCGCCATCGCCGACCTTGCGCAGCTCGAGCGCACGGGCAAAGGCGATGCGTTCGTTGCTCATGCCCGATGAGGTAGGGCCGACCAGCAGCACGTCGATGCGCCCCGCGTCCCAGCCGGTTTCCTCGATCAGTTCACGCCGGGCTGCCGATTCAAGGGTGTCGCCGTCGTCGTCGTCGCCGACCAGGCCGGCCGGCATCTCGATGGTGCGCGCGCCCAGCGGCACCCGGTACTGCTCGACGAACAGCACGTCGTCATCCGGCGTTACCGCGATCACCAGCACCGCCAGGCCGTCCTTGCCGTGCGTGCGCTCGCAGGATTCCCAGTGGCCGCGCTTGACCATGCGCAGCCATTCGCCCTTGTAGAGGATCTCGGGTTCGTCCGTGTTCGCCTGGCGGTTGTCGTTGTCCATGGCGCGATCCTAACCCCGTGGGGTGGCGGTGGTGGAGGTGTCGCCGACCGCATCCAGCCGCCGCCGCGTCATCGGACCGAAGCCGAGGGCGTCGGCGAAGGCGGACACGGCGCCTGGATCGGGCAGTGCGCGTGCGAAGGGCGGCACGGCGTCGGCAAGGGGTGCATCGCAGGAGATCGTCGACAGCTGCCGGCAGAGCAGGGCCTGTTCGCGATGCTCGCGCAGCCGGGCGGCCACCTGCGTCGCGCCGCGCAGGCGCAGGAATGCGACCTCGTCGATGCGTTCCAGGAGGACGTCCAGGCTGCCGAAATGCGCCAGCAGCACCGCTGCGGTCTTGCCGCCGATGCCGGGAACGCCCGGGATGTTGTCTACCGCATCGCCGCACAGCGCGAGGAAATCGGCGACCTGGTGGGCGTGCACGCCCTGCCGCGCCTTGACTCCGGCCGCGCCCCAGCGCTGGCCGCGGGCGTAGTCCCACTGTTCGTCGCCATCCTCGAGCAGCTGCGACAGGTCCTTGTCCGCCGACACGATCACGCCCCGGTAGCCCTCGCCGCGGGCCAGCACCAGGGCGCTGCCGATGAGGTCGTCGGCTTCATATTCGCGATGCGCAAGGATCGACAGGCCGAGCGCCGCGCACAGCGACTTGCAGTATGCGAACTGGCGCTTGAGTTCGGCCGGAGCCGGGGCGCGATTGGCCTTGTAGGCCGGGTACAGCGCGTTGCGGAAGCAGGAGTCCAGGGCCTCGTCGAAGGCGATGGCGATGTGCCGCGGGCGCTCGCGCTCGAGCAGGTCGAGGAGGAAACGGGCGAACCCGTGCACCGCGTTGGTCGGCCAGCCGTCGGCGTCGTGGAAGCCGTCGGCCGGCATCGAATGCCAGGCCCGGAACACGTACAGGCTGGCGTCGACCAGGTACAGCGGGGGCGCCGCTGCGCTCACGCCGGCGGAGTCCATTCGCGCAGCAGCGCGGCCGGGTCCGGCCGCTCGCGCTCGCGCGCTTCGGACTGCGGAGTGCCGACGTGGATGAAGCCGGCGATGCGTTCGTCCGCGCCCAGCCCGAGGAGGCCACGCACGTCCGGGTCGTAGGCCGGCCAGCCGGTGAGCCAGGTGGCGCCGAAGCCCAGCCCCTGCGCCGCCTGCAGCAGCGCGAAGCAGGTGCAGCCAGCGGTGAGCAGGCGTTCCTGCTCCGGTATGGCGTCGTCGCCGGGATCCAGCACCGCCACCACCACGAGCACCAGCGGCGCGTGCGAAAAACGGGCGCGATCCTTGGCGACCGCGGCGTCGCCGGCATCGGGGCGCAGGCGCAGGCCACGGTTCGCGACCGCGTCCCCCAGGGCCTGGCGGGCATCGCCGGTGATCGACAGGAAGCGGAAGGGCACGCGCTTGCCGTGATCGGGCACGCGAACGGCCGAGGCGAGCATGCGCTGCAGCGTGGCGGCATCCGGGCCGGGCTCGGCGAGTTGCCTGGCGGGTACCGAACGTCGTGCGTCCAGGGCCTGCAGGAAGAAGGGGGCAGGGCTATTTGAGATTGCAGTCACAGACTTGGAAGGCTCCATTCAGGGATGGTAGGCGTGGGTGCATCCCCCAGCACCGGCCGCATCCCCTGATGATCGCAGAAGAACCTTCCGCCTACCTGTCCAAGACGCGCCACGGCTCGATGCGCGACCCCGTGCGCCTGTTCGACGCGCTCAGGCGCGAGTCGGTCACCGCCCTGGGCGGCGTGCTGTCGGGCTTCTGGGGCACGATCGAAGAGCAGGTGCGGCTCGAGGCGCTGGCCGGCCATGACTACAGCGGTGCGCAGGACGATCGCATGGCGGTCATGGCGCTCGGACACCGCGCGCTCGACCTGGCCACGCGCTACCGGGAGTCGCTGGAGCGCGAGTTCGACGCCTGGCGCAAGCCGCCGGTCGAGCAGGGCGAGGACAAGTCGCTCAGCCTGATGTCGGAAGGCGAGCTCGAGATCCACCTTGCCGGCCAGCACACCACCGAGCTTCTCGACCACCAGTTCCTGCATCCGCTGGAACAGCTCGACGAGCGCCTGCAGGCCCTGGCCGCGGCGCTGGGCGTCGAGGGCAAGCGCGCCAATCCGGTGCGGCCAACGGCGGCCGTGGCCGCTTTCGTCAGTCTGTTCGGCGCCGAAGACCTCACCCGTGGCCTGCGTCCGCTGGTGTTCAACCATTTCGACAAACGCCTTCCCGAGGTGCTTGGCGAGCTTTATGAAAAGCTCAATGAGCTGCTCGAGGATGCCGGCTTCGGCTTCCAGTCCCGCAGCAGTGCCGGCAGTGCCGTCCGCGGCCGGGCGGAGGCCGGTTCCGGTGGTGGCTCCGGCGGTGGTTCCACTGGTGGTTCCGGCGCTTCGCGCGCTGCCGCCGCCGGGCAGGCGGGGGCAAGGTCGCACGCCGGCGACGCGGGGGAAGAGTGGATGCCGGATGGCGGCACCGTGGAACACCTGGGCGGCGCCCCCGGCGGCGGTGGAGGGGGCAACGGCAGCTACAGACACGGCGGCCACGGCTACGGCAGCGATGGTGCGGCCGGCGGCGCAGGCAATGGCGGAAGCGGCAACGGTGGCGTCGGCTCTTCGATCGCGGCCGCGGCACATGCCGCAACCGCCGAAGGTCGCCCTCCGCGCTATCGCGACGTCGTCCGCGAACAGTTGGCCAGCTGGCGGGCTGCAGGAGCCGAGGAGGTCGAAGGGGCCGGGGACGCTGGCGGGTCGCGGCCGGATCAGGCCCTGGACGACGGCGTCGAGGTGCTGCGCACCGAGGACCTGCTGAACGTGGCCCAGATCCTGCAGGGCGATGACACCGCGGCCTACGCCAGGGCGCTGGCGGCCAGCGACGCCCGCGAACTGACCCGGGTCATGCGCGAAGCGATCCTCGGCGGCGTTCGCCAGCTGGGCTTCGACGCCGACGCCACCCACTTCAGCGTCGACGAAGAGGACGCGATCGACCTGGTCGGCATGCTCTTCAGCTCGATCAACGATGCCAACGACCTCGAAGACCGGGCGCGCGACTTCTTCGGGCGCCTCGTGGTGCCCTATCTCAAGGTCGCGCTTACCGACGATTCGATGTTCAACCGCCGCAGCCACCCGGCGCGGCGCCTGCTCGACGTGCTGACCGAGGCCTGCGACGGCAACGTCGGCGAAACGCCGCAAGACCGCGAGACCCTGGATCATGCAGAGCGTGCGGTCGACCGGGTGGTCGACGAATACGACGACGACCAGGCGATCTTCGAACTCGCCGCCAGCGAGCTGCGCGACCAGCTCGAGCAGCAGCGCCGGCGCACCGACCTGGCCGAGAAGCGCGCAGGCGAGGCCATCCACGGCCGCGAACGGCTGCAGCAGGCACGCGCGCACGCCGCCGACCTGGTCGCGTCGCGGCTGTCGGACCGCGCGCTGACCGCGTCGGTGGCGCAGTTCCTCGACCGCCACTGGCGCCACCACCTCACCCAGTCCTGGCTGCGCGACGGCGCAGGCACCGCGCGCCACCACCAGGCCATCGCCCTTGGCGACGCCATGGTGCAGGTGGATGCCGACGCCTTCCACGCCCGCGGGCGCGTGGTCGCCGAGCAGCTGCTGGCGCTGCAGGTGCCCCTGGGTGAGTGCTATTCCAACTGCGGCATGGACGCCACCGGGGCCCGCGACGCGATGGCGAGGATCATCTCGGCGCTGGGCCTGCCCGACGCGCCGCGCCGGGTCCACCATCCCGACGCCGCAGTGGACGATGTCGATCCGGGCGCCGACGAACCGGCGCTGGCCGGCCTGCAGCTTGCGGGCGGCACCGATACCCTCGAATTCGATCCCGAGGTTGCGGCCCGCATGCGCCGGCTCCGGGTGGGGCAGGGCCTGCGGCTGGTGGACGAGGACGGCCATGAAACCGCGGGCCGGATCGCGTGGATCAGCCCGCTGACCGGGCGTTTCCTGATCGTCAACCGTCGCGGTGCGCGCAGGATGGTGGTGTCACCCGAGGAACTCACGGCGCTGGTCGCCGCGGGCCGGGTGGTGGTGCGTTCGACCGATGCGCCCTTCGACGAGGCCATGCGACAGGTCTGGCAGCGCCTCAACCCGAAAAAGCAGTCCGTCGGCGGCCACTGACTGCCGGGGCCGCAACGGCAGCGCATCCACGCGGCCGCAGCACGCAAGTGTGTCCCCGGTCACGGCTCTCGGCTATCGTGGTGCCACGTCCACATGCGTCGGCACCTCCAGAATGCAGCACCCTGATCGTAGCGGCGACTCCGGCCGGGTCCGGGCCACGCGCCAGAGCGGGGCGCCTGACCGCCTGCTGGAGGCATTGCACCTGGGATTCCGCGCACGCCTGCAACCGCTGCTGGCCGCCGCGCTTGGCGCCGCCGAAGCAGCGCTGCGGCAGGCGCTTGCCGGATCTCGGGACGAGGAGCTGGTCGAGGCGCTGGCCAACGTACTGGTCCTGGGACACGAGAAACCGCGCAGTGAACGCAGCTGGCAGGGCCATCTGGGCCGCGGCTTTGAAGGCTGGCCGAAGCCGTTCGCCGAGGCCGCGGCAGCCTCGACGCTGGCCCTGGTTTCAGACGGCGAACTGCACGCGCAGCTGATCGGCCAGCCGACGATCGATGCGCTGGGGCGCCGCTTCGCCAGCGTGCAGGAGATCATCGACGGCCGCCTGTGTTCGCTGGCCTCGGCCATGGGCGGCGAGGGCCGGCCGACCAACCCCTTCGCGCCGCGCGCGGTGGTCGATGCCTACCTGGACACCTTCAGCGCTGTCGACTGCGATCCGCTCGCGCGGAGAACGCTGCTGCAGCACTACGAACGCCTGTGCATCGCGACGCTCACCGAGGCCTACGCCTGGCTCAACGCCGCACTCGCCGAGGGCGGGCACGCGATGGACGGCGCCAGCGCGGGTGCGGCCCTGCTCGCACAGGGCGTGGACATGGCCGGCGCCCCGGCCTGGCTCGGACACGATGCGCTGCAGCCGGTGGCGTCCTCGTGGCGTCGGGGCGAAGGCAGCGACGCGGCGCCCGGCGCCGGGCGCGGCCAGGTCCTGCGCCGGCGCATGGGACGGCCGCTGGCCGGGGCCGGCGACAGCGATCGGCCGCGCGCCTACGGCCACCAGGAATTCATTTCGATGCTGTCGCTGGTGCAGGGCAGCGAAACTCCGAACGAACCCCTCGCCGTGCCGGGCAGCATCGCAGCCCATCTTCGGGACAGCCTGCTGTCGGCTGCGGAGGGCCTCGGGATCCCGCGCGACCTCGCGCTTGCCTCGCAGCACCAGGATGACGCCATCAGCGTCGCCGGTGGCCTGTTCGACGGCCTGTGCGCGGGCGCGGTGCTGACTGCAGGCGCGCGGGCGCGGCTCGCGCGCCTGGCCTGGCCCTGGCTGCGCCTGGCACTGGATGACGAGCAGCTGTTCGATGACGCCGGGCATCCGGCGATGGAACTGCTCTCCGGCCTCGTGCAGTGCTGGGACGCCAACGCCGCGGCCGCTGACGACGAGTCGGCGCTGCACGCACTGGCGGACGCCATCGCGGATTCAGTGGCCAACGGCTACCACGGCGAGGCCATGGTCTTCGTGCGTGCCCTCGCAGCGCTGACTGCGGGGCTGGAGCCGCTGCAGCGGCGTGCCGCGATCAGCGAGCGCCGGGCCTGGCAGGCCATCCACGGCAAGGAGCGGCTGCAGGCCGCGCGCCGCGAAGCCGATGCCCTGGTGGCGGCGCGCCTGGACGGTCGCAGCATGCTCCCGGCGGTCTCGGAGTTCCTCTCCGGCGCCTGGCACCAGGCCCTGGTCCTGCTGCGGCTGCGCGACGGCCCCGGTTCAGAGCGCCATGCCGGGATCGTGGCACTGGGCGATGACCTGCTCCGCATCGACGCGGCCGCGGCGGCGGCGCGCGGCGGCGAGGTGGCCGACGGGCTGCTTGCGATTGTTCCCCGGCTGAAGTCCTGCATCGCCGCCGGCGGTGCCGGCGAGGCCGAGTCCGAAGACGCACTGGCGCGGCTGGTGGCGGAGTTCGTCCGGCCCGATGCGCCGCGCAGCGTCGTGCACGCCGCCTTGCCGTCGGAGCAGGTCGGGGACCGCGAGCCGGGTGCCGATCGCGGCGACCCTCCTCCGCCCGGGCAGGTGTTCATTTCGCGCCAGGATGGAGGCCAGGTCCTGGTCTGGCTGCGCCTGGCGTGGACCAGTCCAATCAGCGGGAACCACATGCTGGCCACTCGCCAGGGTGCGCGCCACGCCCTGATGTCCGCGGACGAACTGGACGCGGCCGTAGCTGCCGGGACCCTGCTGCCGAGGCCGGTGGAGGGACCGGTGGAAGCCGTGCTGCGCGAACTGGCGGCCGGCGCCCGGTCGGATTGAAGGCGGCGCATCGCGCACGCCCGGGACATTCGCTAGGATGGTCCGGAGCGGACACCGGGGAGCGGGCATGGCAGTGAGCATTGGAGTCGCGCGCGAAACCGCGCCCGGCGAGCGAAGGGTCGCGCTGACCCCGGAAACCTGCAGGAAGCTGGCCGCCGCCGGCGCAACCGTCACCGTCGAGCGCGGCCTCGGCGCGCTGGCGCACTTTCCCGATGCCGCCTATGCCGCCGCCGGCGCCACCCTGGTCGACGACACCGCGGCCGCCCTGTCCGCTGCCGACCTGGTGCTCTGCGTGCAGGCGCCGCCATCGGCCGTATTGGCGACGCTGCGCGAGGGCGCGACCATCATCGGCCAGCTGCAGCCCGAGGCCGACCCGGCGCGCGCCGACGCCATCCGCGCGCGCGGCCTGGTCGCCTTCCCGCTGGAGCGGCTGCCGCGCACCACGCGCGCGCAGGCCATGGACATCCTCAGCTCGCAGGCGGGCATGGCCGGCTACAAGGCGGTGCTGATCGCCGCCCAGTTGGCGCCGCGCTTCTTCCCGATGCTGACCACCGCGGCCGGAACCATCCGTCCGTCGAAGGTGCTGATCATCGGCGCCGGTGTCGCCGGCCTGCAGGCGGTCGCAACGGCGCGCCGGCTGGGCGCGCAGGTGGAATGCTTCGACGTGCGTCCCGAGACGCGCGAGCAGATCGAATCGCTGGGCGGCCGCTTCCTCGACCTTGGCGTGAGTGCGGCGGGCGAGGGCGGCTACGCGCGCGCGCTGACCGACGACGAGCGCGCCGAGCAGCAGCGCCGCCTTGGTGAACACCTGCGCGTCATCGATGTCATTGTCTGCACCGCCGCGGTGCCCGGTCGTCCGGCACCCAAGATCATTAGCGCAGGCATGGTCGCGGGCATGGCTCCGGGCAGCGTGATCGTCGACCTCGCCGCCGAGACCGGCGGCAACTGCGAGCTGACCCGTCCCGGAGAAACCGTGGACGCCGGTGGCGTCACCGTGGCCGGGCCGCTCAACCTGGCCAGCAGCGGTGCGCTGCATGCCAGCGAGATGTTCGCGCGCAATGTGTACAACTTCGCCAGCCTGCTGGTGTCCGAGGGTGCCCTGGCGTTCGACTGGGACGACGAACTGCTGGCCAGGACCGTCTGGCCAGCCCGCGACGCCTGAACAAGCGGCGTGCGTGCGCCGCCATTCGCGCGTGGGAGCGGCCATGGCCGCGACTCCATCCCGCGTGCAGCGACTCTGATTTTCAGCGCTCCCGCGGCCGCTCCGGTGGTGCCGGGTTGACCTTCACCCAAGCCCGGCGCTGCTCCGGGCTCATCGCCTTCCACTGCGCGCGGAGCGCCTCGCGCTCGCCCTCGGGCAGGGCCTTCATGCGCGAGTAAAGCGCGCGCATCGCTTCGCGCTTTTCAGGCTCCATCTGCTGCCAGCGGTGGGCGCCGCGGCGTGCGCGCTCGCGCTGCGCGGGGTCCATCTCCTGCCAGCGCTCGGCATGCGACAGCATGTGCGCGCGCTTTTCGGGACGGTCGTTCCAGCGCTGGCGCACGGGCGCGACCAGGGCGTCGCGCTGGGCGGCGGTGAGCTCGTCCCAGGCGGGCAGCGCCGCGGCGTCCCCTGTCGGCTGCGCCACCGCGGGCAGCGCGGCGGCCAGGGCCAGGGCCAGCAGGGCCGCGGCGATCGATCGGGTGCGGAAGTTCGGCACGGTCATCACTCCATGGCCAGGATCAGGCTGTCCTGGGCTGCGAGCCACAGGTACAGATCGGGGTCTTCGTCGAGTGCGGCGAAGCTTTCGTCGTAGTCCGCCGCCTGCACCGCCTCGGTAGCCGTGGCCAGTGCCGGGATGTCGCCGCCCCCGGGGAGGGACGACGGGTCCGGCTGGCGCAAGCCGATGGCCAGCGCGAATACGGTGGTCGCGGTGGCGGTCGCGGCCAGCCACCAGCCGCTGCGGCGGCGGGCGGCCGGCGCCCGCGCTGCCGCCTCGCGGCGGATGCGCAGCTGGTACGTGGTGCGCGAAGGCACCTGTTCGACGGCATGCGCGTGCAGCGCACGCATCCTGCGGTCGAAGTCGTCGTGGCGCGGGTCGTTCATCGGAAATCCTCCAATCGCTTCTGCAGCGCGATGCGTGCGCGTGACAGGTGTGTCTTGACCGAACCTTCGCCGCAGCCCATGACGCGCGCGGTCGTCGCCACGTCGAGCTCCTCCAGCACGCGCAGGGTGAAAGCCTCGCGCTGGCGCCGGGGCAGGTCGCGCAGCGCCGCCACCAGCTCTCCGTAGGCCTCCTGGCCGTCGTGGGCGCGGGACGGATCCGGCTCGTCGCCGGCCCATTCCACGCCCGCCTCCTGGCGCTCGTCGGCCGAGCTCATCCAGCCCAGGCGCAGCGTGCGCCGGCGCTGGGTGTCGACGATCCGGCTGCGCAGGATGGTCCAGAACAGCGGCGTCCATTCCTGCGCCGGGCGGTCGCGGTAGCCCAGCATCCTGATCATGGCGTCCTGCAGGGCGTCCATCGCGTCCTCGCGGTGGCGCAGGCTGGCCTCGGCAAAGCGGAAGGCGCGCGCGGCGATGCCGTCGAGGAAGCCCTCGAGGGTCTCGGCATCGCCGGCCGCCCCGACGGGCGGCACGACGGCCGTGGCGGCGGCATCGGCAGGCATGCCGTCCAGCATAGCCACCCCGGTGCCGCTGCGATGTGCTTGCACGCTGCCGTCCATCCACCTGCATCCAATGGGATCGGCATTGACAACGCACGTCGCGGCCCCCGGTTGACAGCGGCGGTGGCGGCGGCGTCGCGGGCGGTTATGATCGGCACGGGCAGTTCCGGGGAGAGCACGCGTGGCCGATGGATTCGTGGCGCTGTATATCTTCATGCTGGCGGCGATTGCCGGGCATGTGATCATTTCGCGCGTGCCGGTGATCCTGCACACGCCGCTGATGTCGGGTTCCAACTTCATCCACGGGATCGTGCTGATCGGTGCGATGGTGGTGCTGGGGCACGCCGACACCACCTTGGAGAAGGCGATCGGATTCATTGCGGTGGTGATGGGCGCCGGCAACGCCGCCGGCGGCTACGTCGTCACCGAGCGCATGCTGGAGATGTTCAAGCCCAGCGGAAAGGCCAAGGCCGGCGGCAAGGGGGGCGGCGCATGAGCGGCCAGGAGATCCTGCTGCTGGTGATCAAGGCCAGCTACCTGGCCGCCGCCACGCTGTTCCTGCTGGGAATGCAGCGCATGGCCTCGCCGCGCACCGCGCGCAGCGGCATCCAGTGGGCCGGCGTCGGCATGGTGCTCGCGACCCTGGTCACCTTCTTCATCCCCGGGCTGCAGAACCTGGCGCTGATCGTGGTGGCGCTGCTGCTGGGCACGGTGCTGGCCTGGGTCTCGGGCAAGAAGGTCGCGATCACCGACATGCCGCAGATGGTCGCCATGTACAACGGCCTCGGCGGTGGCTCGGCGGCGGCGATCGGCGCGGTCGAGCTGCTGCGCTGGACGGACGCGGGCCAGGCGCCCGGAGTGGTCGTGCCGGTGCTGGCGGTGCTGGGCGCGCTGATCGGCTCGGTGGCGCTGACGGGTTCGATCATCGCCTGGGCCAAGCTCGACGGCCGCATGGACAAGCGCTACAGCTTCCCGGGCATGCAGCTGTTCAACGCCGCGGTGTTCGTTGCCGCGCTGGTGCTTGGCGGCATGCTGGTGCACTCGCTGGGCGTGCCGCTGGTGGTGGCGTTCTTCGTCGCAGCGCTGGCGCTGGGCGTGCTGATGACGCTGCCCATCGGCGGCGCCGACATGCCGGTGGTGATTTCGCTGTACAACGCGCTGACCGGCCTGGCGGTGGCCTTCGAGGGCTACGTGCTCGGCAACGAGGCGCTGATCATCGCCGGCACCATGGTCGGTGCCGCCGGCATGCTGCTGACGCGGCTGATGGCCAAGGCCATGAACCGCTCGATCGGCAGCGTGCTGTTCTCGAACTTCGGTGCCACCGGCGAGGCGGCGGAGATCAGCGGCAGCCAGAAGCCGATCGAGGCCGCCGACGTCGCCGCGATGATGGCCTACGCCGAGCGCGTGGTGATCGTGCCCGGCTACGGCATGGCCGTGGCCCAGGCGCAGCACAAGATCTGGGAGCTGAGCCAGCGCCTGATCGAACGCGGGGTGAAGGTGAAGTTCGCCATCCACCCGGTCGCGGGGCGCATGCCGGGCCACATGAACGTGCTGCTGGCCGAGGCCGGCGTGCCCTACGACCTGATCACGGACATGGACGACATCAATCCCGAGTTCAAGAACACCGACGTCAGCCTGGTGATCGGCGCCAACGATGTGGTCAATCCGGTGGCCAAGACCGACCCGGCCAGCCCGATCTACGGCATGCCGATCCTCGACGTGGTCGATTCGAAGAACACCATCGTGATCAAGCGCGGCAAGGGCAAGGGCTTCGCGGGCATCGAAAACGCGCTGTTCTATGCGGACAACACCCGCATGCTATACGGCGACGGTTCGGAGATGGCCAGCGCCCTGGTCAGCGAGCTCAAGGCGCTCGACGGCGGCCACTGAGGAAGCGGCGACCCGAACCCCGGGGTCGATGGGGTCCGATCAGCGGCTTGCGACTGCGGCCACCACCAGCCCCGCGGCCAGCCAGGCCAGCGCGACCGCATCGTTGGCCATCCGTGCCAGCAGCCAGGCGTGCTCGACGCCGAGCTTGCCCATTGATGCCCAGGGCGCCAGGCCGAGCATGCGTCCGACCTCGGTGGCGATGATCCCCCAGTTCGCCAGGGCGATCGCCAGCGTTGTGGCCAGCACGCCCCAGAGCGCGCGGGCAAGGCCGGGGCGGTGCCGGCCCATCCGCAGCAGCAACGCGGCGTCCACCGCCGCGACGACCGCCATCCAGCTGCATTGGCGTCCGGTGGCCTGGGCAACCAGGATCCAGGCGGCTGCGATGCCGATGCTTCCGGCCAGCGCCAGTGCCAGCGCCGTTGCGGGCCGGGATCGGGATGGGGGCATGGAACAGAGCGCCTTGCAGGGCGGTACAGGATAGCGCTCCGCGCAGCGGTAGAATGGTGGACCCGCACCGGAACGCCGCGAGCACCCACATGTATTCCCGCAACAGTGAACCCGTCCGCCTGGAGCGCGACTGCGCCGCAGTGCTCGTTCCCCAGGGCGACGAGGTCACCCTGCCTGCCGGCAGCGTGGGCTACATCACCCAGGCCCTGGGCGGCAGTTTCACGATCTTCGTCGAGGGCAACCTGTTCCGCATCGCCGGCGAGGACGCCGACGCCATCGGCAAGGAGCCGCCGCAGCCGCTGGAGCTGGAAGAGGGCGCCGACGATGCCGAGGTCGAGCGTCTGGTGTGGTCGCAGATGCGCACCTGCTTCGATCCGGAGATCCCGATCAACATCGTCGATCTCGGCCTGGTCTACGAGGCCAAGGTCACCCATCGCGACGACGGCCAGCGCCTGGTCGAGGTGAGCATGACCCTGACCGCGCCCGGGTGCGGCATGGGCGACATCCTCGTGGACGACGTCCGCAGCAAGCTGGAGATGATCCCGACCGTGGTCGAGGCCGACGTCGAACTGGTGTTCGACCCGCCGTGGACCCGGCACATGATGTCCGAGGCCGCGCGCCTGGAAACCGGAATGTTCTGATCCGGACGGCGGGCGCAAGGCCCGTCTTTCCTGTTTCCACAACCAAATGTCTGAACTGTGACGGGTGGCGCGCATGGCGCTGCCAAGTGCGTCCTGTTGCCGCTTGCGCGGCAGCGGGGTGTCGCTTAGCGTCACTTTGCGGACGAAAAGTGTCAGTCCGCTTCGCGTCCGGCGGCTGCCAGAAACGGGGAGGGGATTCCCGGAACGGTGTCTGCCGGCCTCCACGCCGCCAAGTGCGGCACGGCTTCCGCTCCGGGAAAACCCACTCATGACCGACGAAAAGCTCCGCCGCGCGCGCTTGCACGCCCTCGCGCTTGCAACCACCGTGGCCCTGGCCTCTCTGGCCGCCGCGCCTGCGCTTGCCGCAGAGCGCATCAATCTCAGCGGCCTGCAGGCTTCGGAACAGCACGACCGCTTCATCATCAAGTATGTCGACGGCAGCCCCGAGCAGGCCAGCGCGAAGCAACGCGATGCCGCCCTCAGGTCTGCTGCCGGCACCCTGCCCGCCGGCGCACGGGGCAAGCCGCTTGTGCTGCGCCACGAGCGCCGCATGGCCGTGGGCGCCGAGGTCATCACCACCAGCCGCAAGCTCGACCGCGTCGAGGCCGAGAGCCTGATGCGCCAGGTCGCGGCCAATCCCAACGTCGAATACGTCGAGGTCGACAAGCTCAACAAGCTGGTCATGACCCCCAACGACACCAATTTCAGCCAGCAGTGGGGCTACGGCACCGGCTCCGGCGGCATCCGCGCCACCCAGGCCTGGGACACCACCAGCGGCGCCGGCACCGTGGTCGCGGTGCTCGACACCGGCATCACCAACCACAGCGACCTCAACGCCAACGTGCTGCCCGGCTACGACTTCATCTCCACGGCCGCGGTCGGCGGCGATGGCAACGGGCGCGACGCCGACGCCAGCGATCCCGGCGACTATTCCGGCGGCTACGCCTCCAGCTGGCACGGCACCCACGTCGCCGGCACGGTTGCGGCGGTGACAAACAACGCCAAGGGCGTGGCCGGCACCGCGTACGGTGCGAAGATCGTGCCGGTGCGCGTGCTCGGCCGCGGCGGCGGCTACGACTCCGACATCGCCGATGCGGTGATCTGGGCCTCGGGTGGCCCGGTCAGCGGCGTGCCCGCCAATGCCAATCCGGCGGAAGCCATCAACCTGAGCCTGGGCGGCTCGGGCAGCTGCGGCAGCGCCATGCAGAGCGCAATCAACGGTGCCGTCGGCCGCGGCACGACCATCGTGATCGCGGCGGGCAACAGCAACGCGAATACCTCGGGCTTCTCGCCGGCCAACTGCAGCAACGTCATCGCGGTGGGCTCGATCACCAGCACCGGCGCGCGCTCGAGCTTTTCCAACTACGGGGCGACCGTCGATATCGCGGCCCCGGGCTCCAACATCTATTCCACGCTCAATACCGGCAGCCAGGGCCCGGGCAGCGAGAGCTATGCCAGCTACGACGGCACCTCGATGGCGGCCCCGCACGTGGCCGGCGTGGTCGCGCTGATCCAGTCGGTCGCCAATCCGGCCAAGACCCCGGCCCAGGTCGAGGCCCTGATCAAGAGCACGGCGCGGGCGTTCCCCAGCACGCCGTCGCAGCCGATCGGCGCCGGCATCGTCAACGCCAAGGCGGCGGTGGATGCGGCCGGTGGCGGCGGTGGTGGAGACCCGGGCGACCCTGGCGATCCGGGCGGCAACGAGCTTGCAAACGGCACGCCGGTGACCGGCATTTCCGGCGGCTCCGGCAGCACGCAGTACTGGACGATCACCGTTCCCGCCGGCGCCACCAACCTCAACATCGCCACCAGCGGCGGCAGCGGAGACCTCGATCTCTACGTGCGCCGGGGCTCGCAGCCGACCACGTCGACCTATGACTGCCGTCCCTATCGTTCCGGCAACGCCGAGAGCTGCAGCTTCGCCGCGCCACAGGCAGGCACGTACCACGTGATGCTGCGCGGGTATTCGGCGTTTTCGGGCGTGACCCTCAGCGGCAGCTTCAGCACCGGTGGCGGCGGAGGCGGCGGCAGCCAGCTGCAGAACGGCGTGCCGGTGACCGGCCTGTCGGGTGCGGCGAACAGCGAGCGCCGCTACACGATCCAGGTTCCCGCGGGCCGCAGCCAGCTGCGGGTGCAGACGTCCGGTGGCAGCGGCGATGTCGACCTGTACGTGCGCCAGGGATCGGCGCCGACCACGTCGACCTACAGCTGCAGGCCGTACCGGGCGGGCAACGCCGAGACCTGCACCTTCAACAGTCCGGCGGCAGGCACGTGGCACGTGCTGGTGCGCGGCTACAGCGCGTATTCGGGCGTGTCGGTGGTCGGCACGTACTGAGCGGAGCGGGTCCGAGTGGTGGCGGGCGGGTTGATCCCGCCCGCCTTTTTTTCGGCTCTTCTCCCGATTGCGTGGAGCTTGCGGGTGATTGCTCCGGGAGGGAGTCCGGGAGGGAGTCCGGGAGGGAGTCCGGGAGGTTGCGCGCTGCCCGCCGCGGAGGCAGGGGGGATGCCCAGCCGGAATATGCGCATCCTGCTCCCAGTTCCGGCCGCCGGCCATCCATGGCCGGCTCTGGACATCCCCCCTGCCTCCACGGCGGGCCCGGACCTTTTGCGCGGTGGTGGACGGGGGCAACGTCGACGCAGATGTCGCAACCGGCGGTCGTCACCGGATCAAGCGGCACAGCCACAGCCACAGCCACAGCCACAGCTACGGCTACGGCCACGCCGGCGAGCGCGACGCTCTTGATCTTCGACCCGAAGCCAAGAAACTCCACGGCCCGTCCCGTGCACAGGGGGTGTGCGTACAGCCGGCCATGGATGGCCGGCGGCCGGCCTTGGGAGCAGGACTTGGACAGGCCGGGGGAGCACACCCCCTGTGCACGGGACGGGCAGCGCGGACTAAAACGGAGAAATGCGCGGCACGGGCAGCCAGAATCAGGACGGAGCTGCTCCAGACGCAACAATTGGTCCCGCGCTGTCGTTGATCGCGGCTGTAGCCGCTCCCACAGGCTGGGGAGGCGCCGTTCCACGGGATTGGCCCCGGGCGGCGTGCGAGCCTTGGTTGGGAGATAACCAAAAAAAGAGACCCCGGCCTTTCGGCCGGGGTCAGCAACGCGGTTCGGGGAGAGAGTCGGGCCGCGGTGTGTCTGTCTTGCGGGACGCGCGCTTACCAGCGGAAGCGCGGACCCACGAACCACTCGGTGACGTCGCCGTTGAACTTGACGTCGCCGTTGAGGCCCCAGTTGGCGTTGAAGGCCACGTTGGCGCCCAGGCGGCCGTAGAAGTCGCCGTCGATGCCGCCGTCGTAGTCCTCGTAGCCGACCAGCGCGTAGCCATCGAAGTTGTTGGCAAGCAGGCCGCGCACGCCGACCTCGGTGCTCCAGCCGTCGAAGTCCAGGTCATTGCCGAGCACGGTGCCGGCGTCGAGCTTCTGGTAGGCGACGCGGGCCAGCAGGTCGGCGCGCGGCGAGATCTCGAGGTTGTAGCCGAGGCCGATGTTGTACTGGTCGACGTCGAAGCGGGTGTTGTCGATCTCCTGGCTGCCGAGGCCGCCGAAGACGTGGAAATTGTCGTGGAACGCGAACGAACCGCGCGCCGCGTAGCCGTCGGCATCAATGTCGCCGTTCGAAGCCATGTAGCCGGCTTCAAGGTAGTTGTAGGAGACGCCTTCGGCCGCGTTTGCGGCGAACGGAGCCGTTGCCGCCAGTGCAATGGCGATCAGGGTGCGCTTCATCAGGGGGAGGTCCTCTGTTTGTTCTGGTTCTGGGAAGAGGACCGGCCACGGGAAGCAGGGGAGGGAGAGAACCGATCGGGGAAATCGGATACCGCCCGTGGCCGGTAGACGCATTCTGCCGATGCGGGGACAACGTCACCTGAATAATGAACCCGGGAGTGCAGGAACTTTTCCGGATCCGCCTGGACCGGCCGCCGGCCTCAGTCCGCGTCCCAGCCCCAGGCCTCCAGCACCACCGTGAACAGGTGGGTGCTGGGGAAATAGCCGCGGACCCGGTGGGCACCGGCACCGGTCGCGACAGCGACCACTTCCTCGGCGGTATGCGTGCGGTTGACCAGCACGTTGTCCAGCCGCACCAGGTCGTCGTCCGAACCCGAGCGGGCCCAGTCCTCGTAGCCCTCGAGCAGCGGCTGGCCGCGCTCGCCGCCGTCCACCTGCAGGCCGAAGGAATGGTCGGCGGTGAACAGCAGCAGGGTGTCGTCCAGATCGACGCGCGCTTCGACCTCGGCGATCAGCCGGTCGAAGTCCACGACGTTCTGCAGGCCCTTGCGCACGTCATCGGTGTGCGCGTCCCACTCCACCACCAGCAGATAGCCCTCCGGCGCGTCCTGCAGGATGTCGAGCGCCTTCAGCGTGGCGGCGCGGGCATCGATGCCGTCGGCGACCACGACCGGACGCGTATTGCCTGCATCCACGTCCGCCAGCGATGCGTGGATCGGGCGGCGGTGCTGCGTGCTCAAGGCTTCGAAGCTGGTGCCGGCCGCGGCGAGCTGGCTGCCGATTTTCCCGCGCCCCGAGCCGATCAGCACGTCGACACCGTCGCCGTAGCGTGGCGAGAATGCCTGCGGGAAGATCTCGCCCCACTTGCCGCGGTCGTTCGAGTGCGCATAGGTCGCGGCCGGCGTGGCATCGGCGATCGACTGCGTGCTGACCACGCCGGTGCGCAGGCCGCGCTCCTCGGCGTATTCGAGCAGGGTCCTGGTCGGCGTGCCGTCCTTCTCGCGACGCACGGCATCCGGACCCTGGCTGATGACGCCGTTGCGGGTCTTCACGCCGGTCATGATCGATGACATGCCGTTGGCCGAATCGGATACCCATTTGTCCACCGGGCTGGTGTCGCTCAGGCCGAGGTGCGGCCAGCCCTGGATGTGCAGCTTCAGCGGCTCGCCGTAGCCGTGCAGGCTGGCACCGTGGAGGGTGGAGACGCCGGCGGCGTCGGCCAGGAAGACGATGACGTTCTTCGCCCGGGCTTCGCCGGCGTCGTGCGCGGACGCGGCGTGGGGAAGGGACAGCATCGCGACCAGCGCGGCAGCGAACAGCGGACGGGGGGAAGAAGGTTTCATCGATCGGCTCCTGATTGGACCGGGCATGGTCGGCGGCCCGGGTGACGGGGCCATGACCGGAACGGCGCAGGCGCCATCGCGATGTGTCACCGCACTGAAACCTTCCTGTTCAGCCGCTGACATGGTGCGCCGCGACAATCCCTCCCGTTCCGGCCGGGGCGTGCCTTGCGGCCGCGCCGGGGAACGCCGGTTCGTGACCAGCCGGACCTGTCCGGGAGTTCGGACATTCCAGGGTCCTTCGCTTGAAGACTCCCCATTTGCCGTCCGCCTGGTGCCTGCCGGGTCGGACGGCTGCGCCTCATTCCCACGGGACATGTAGATGTACAAGACCAGCACTCTTGCCGCCGCGCTTGCGACCATCCTCGTCATCCACGTTCCGGCGCATGCCGGCGACGTGCCGGGCCCGGCAGCCGCCGGCATCGGCATCGGCGCTGGCACCGGAGCCGGACAGCAGCTCGCCCGGGGCGAGGCGGGCTCCATCAGCGGCGTCGTCACCGACGCCGGCCGCGGCGGCTACCTGGCCGGTGCCGAGGTCCGCATCGCCGGTGAGGAGGTGGTCGCGGTCACCGGTTCGGACGGCCGCTTCTCCCTGCATCGCGTGCCGGCCGGTCGCCACGAGCTCACGGTCAGCTACATCGGTCGCCCGGACCAGAACCAGGCCGTCGACGTGGTTGCCGGCCAGTCGGCAAGCGTCCGCGTCGATGTCCCGCTGGCCGGCGCGGTCGCCACCGAGTTCGATTCGGTGGTGGTCCGCGCCAAGCCGATCGCGGAATCCGAGTTCGCCGCGCTGCAGGCGCAGCGCTCGTCGACCTCGCTGGTCAACGTGGTCGCCGCCGACTCCATCGGCCGCTTCCCCGACCAGAACGTGGCCGCCGCGCTCAGCCGCCTGCCCGGCATCGCGGTCGAGCGCGACCAGGGCCAGGAGCGCTACGTGAACCTGCGCGGCGCGCCGTCGCGCTGGACCACGATCGCCTTCGACGGCGTCAACGTGATCAGCCCGGCCGGTCGCGTCGCGCGCCTGGACACCATTCCGTCCTCGATCGCCAGCCAGGTCATCGCCCGCAAGGCGATCACCGCGGCCATGCCCAGCGAGACCCTGGCCGGCAACATCGACATCATCACCCGCAGCCCCTTCGACTATGAAGGCCTGAAGATCGGTGCCGACGTCGGCATCGGCTACAACGACCTGGGCGGTGGTTCGCAGTACAACTGGGGCGGCTTCATTTCCAACAAGTTCGCCGACGACCGCTGGGGCCTGCTGGTCTCCGCGTCCAAGTATTCGCGCGACATGGTCACCGACAACTTCGAGTCCGATCCGGAGGTTGCCGACGAGGATCAGGAGCCGGGCGGCGAGGGCCGCGTCTGGTTCGATGCCCACCAGAACAAGCTTTACCGCTTGACCCGCGAGAACGAGTCGGTGAGCGGCCGCCTCGAGTTCCGTCCCAACGACGACAACCATTTCTTCCTGAGCACGATCCTCACCAGATTCAGCGACCATGAAATGCGCAACGCGTGGGAGTTCGACTTCGACGCGGATGCGGTGGAGACGTCGAGTGGGGCCCGGGGCGACGGCTACGCCGACGTCCGCAGCGGCAACACGCCGTACCTTGGCACCGTGCATGGCGTGGAAATGGATGCCACGCAGAACATCAGCAATTCCGAGCAGAGCATTTTCACCACCACCCTCGGTGGCGACCAGAACATTGGCGACCTGCGCGCCAGCTGGCGCCTGAACTACACCAAGGCGGAAGACGAGGGCGGTCCGGGCTTCGGCTCCACCTGGGTCAGCCCCGAAGACCGGGCCCTGCGCCCGACCGTGGACTACGACTTCACCAACCGCGAGCTGCACCGCGTCACCCTGTGGGACACCATCGTCAATCCGGACGGCTCGTTCTCCAAGGGCAAGCTCAAGCGCTCGCTGGATTCACACGACTACGACTTCGTGCGCCTGACCTCGGGCGTCGACAGCGCGGTGACCGATTCCTACAGCGCCCGCCTGGACCTGTTCAAGGACATCGACCTGTTCGGCCGCCCGACCGAGCTGCAGTTCGGCTTCCAGTACGACGACCGCAGCAAGGAAATGCACGAGACGGAATTCATGATCGACGCCGGGCACCTGGCGGCCGCGGGCATCGACATGCCGACCATGAGCGACATTGCCTCCGACAAGCCCTACCAGGGCAGCCTGCCGCTGGGCTACAGCTTCCGCTACCACGACGAAGCCCGCGCCTGGGCGCTGCTCGATAGCCTGCGTTCGCAGGGCGTCGGCGAGTACGACGATGCCGTGCCGCTGGAGGAGTGGTACCGCGTGACCGAGAAGGTCGGCGCCGTGTACGGCATGGCCACCAGCCACTTCGACTGGGGCAACGTGGTCGCCGGCGTGCGCGGCGAGTACACCCGCAACGAATCCACCGCGAACACCGAAGACGACGAGGGCAACTTCGCCCCGGTCACGATCAGCGAGAGCGGCGTCGAGTTCTTCCCCAGCGTGCACGTGAACTGGGACCTCAACGACGAGATGAAGCTGCGCTTCTCCGCCAACACCGGCGCCGCGCGCCCCGACTACACCGACCTGCGCCCGAACTTCGCGATCAGCGACGAAGACCAGGAAATCGACGGCGGCAACCCCTATGCCGAGACCGAGAAGTCGGTCGGCCTGGATGCCTACTTCGAGTGGTACATGCGCCCGCAGGGCTTCTTCTCCGCCGGCGTGTACTACAAGGACCTGCGCGACGTGCTGCTCGACGTCGAGATCCCGCGCTTCGGCAGCAACGACCTCGACACCCCGGACTTCGACCGCTCCGAGTACACCTACTACACGCTCGCCAACGGCGGCGACGGCTACCTGCGCGGCATCGAGTTGGCGTACTCGCAGAAGCTGGGCCCGCTGGCGGAGCGCTTCGACCTGCCGATGTGGGTGGGCGACTTCGGCATTGCCGCCAACGTCAACTTCAACGACAGCGAGGCGAACACGCCCGACGGCCGCAAGGTTCCCCTGCCGGGCACGTCCGACGTGATCTACAACACCTCGGTGTACTACGAGGCCCACGGACTGTCGGCGCGCCTGAGCTGGCAGCACCGCAGCGAGTGGATCGACGGCATCGGCGACGGCGACATCATGGGCGATGAGTACTGGGACGACGTCGGCCGCCTGGACTTCTCGCTGCGCTATGCCTTCAACGACAACGTCGAGATGTACTTCGACGCCAACAACCTGCTCGACGAGCCGGGCATCCGCTACCAGGGCGACCGCCGCCGGACCACCGAGTTCGAGCAGTTCGGCCAGCGCTTCATGGTCGGCATGCGGATGAGCTTCTGATGGAGACCACCATGACCGTTCAACGCGCATTGGGCACGCTGATTCCCGGCGTGCTTGCCGCAGCCCTGCTGGCCGCGTGCCAGCAGGCCCCCGAGGGCGCACAGGCCCCCGCCACCGCTGCCGCCGCGCAGCCCGCCACGACCGCCGTCGAGGACGTGGCGTCAGGTGAAATCACGGCAGCGGTGGACGCGATCCGGTCGCGCATGCTCGAGCGCATGCCCGCCGCGGAACTCGCCGATGCCACGTCGGCCGACGTGCTCGCGCTGGCCGACGAAGCCGGACTGCAGGCGCTGTCGACCGGGTTCCTGCGCTTCAGCGTCGATGTCCCCGCCACCGTATACGTCATGCTTTCGCCGGACTCCCGTGAAGCACCGTTATGGCTCGCCGAACAGGGCTTCGAGCGCACCGGCCTGGTCGCCACGGTGGACGGCGACGACCAGTTCCGCGCCTGGAAAAAGCCGGTCGGGGCGGGCGAGGTCGGGCTTGGCGTGCACTCCATCGAGAGCGGCGTGAAGCCCTATTTCGTGCTGGTCGGCCCGGCCGCGGAGGGCGGCGCGCAGCCGGTGGTGTCGGCGCCGGCCCCGGAGCGCATGGGTCTCGCCACGGCGACGATCGGTGTCCGCGTGTTCGCCGACGACACCGATATCCTGGACGCGATCGATCCGGCGCTCCAGGGACTCGCCCTGCTGCAAACGCTGGAGAAGCGCGAGAACGAGGCCGCCCTGCTGGGCTGGTTCCGCAACACGCCCTATCCCGGAGGTGCCGCGGCCGACCAGGTCGTATTGACCTGGGCCGGTGATCCGGCAACGCAGCAATCGATCCAGTGGCGCACCGCCACCGGCAGCGGCAACGCGCACCTGCGCTATTCGGCGGGCGGGGGCACCCCGGTCGTGGTCGAGGCCGCCAGCGCGGAGCTGCACACCCCGGACATCGCCAACGATCCGCGCACCCTGCGCCACACCGTCGCCCTGGAAGGGCTGCGGCCCGGCACCACCTACCGCTACGCGATCGGCGACGGCGCGGCCTGGGGCGAGGAGCGCAGCTTCACCACCGCGCCGGCGCAGGCCGAGCCCTTCACCTTCATCTACATGGGCGACGCCCAGAACGGACTCGACACCTGGGGCACCCTGGTGCGCAAGGCCTACGCCCGGCACCCGCAGGCCGCGTTCTACGTCATGGCCGGCGACCTGGTGAACTGGGGCGAGCGCCGCGACGATTGGGACCTGCTGTTCCAGAACGCCGCCGGCGTCTACGACCACCGCCCGCTGGTGCCGGCGATCGGCAACCACGAAGTCGACATGGGACATGTCGATCTGTACGTGGGCCAGTTCGACCTGCCGCGCAACGGGCCGGCCGCCATCGAGCCCGAGCGCGTCTACTCGATGGAGTACGCCGACACGCTGTTCGTGGTGCTCGATTCCAACCTGGAGCCCGGGCCGCAGGTCGAATGGCTGGACCGCACGCTCGGTGCCTCGGACGCGACCTGGAAGTTCGTCGTCTACCACCACCCGCTGTACTCGACCAAGCCCGGCGACCGCGGCCAACCGGAGCTGAAGGCGGCGTGGGCGCCGCTGTTCGAGAAGCATGGCGTCGACCTGGTGCTGCAGGGCGACGACCATGCCTACCTGCGCACCTTCCCGATGAAGGGCGATGAAGTGGTGGGCTCGCCCGCCGAGGGTCCGGTTTACATCCACGCCGTGGCCGGCACCAAGATGTACGAGCAGTCGGATGCGCCGCACGTCGCGAAGCGTTTCACCGACATCTCGACCTACCAGGTCATCGACATCGACGGCGGACGCCTGCAGTACACGTCCTACGACGTCGACGGCAAGGTCATGGACGAGTTCAGCATCGAGAAGTGATGCGCCAGGGTTCGCGGGGCCCTTGCTTCAGGCGGATCCCGCGAAGCCCAGCTGCCGCCAGGCTTCGTAGGCCACCACCGCCACCGCATTGGACAGGTTGAGGCTGCGGTTGTCCGGGCGCATGGGCAGCTGCAGCCGATGGTCGGGGGCGACCGCATGCAATACGTCGCCGGGCAGGCCGCGGGTTTCGCAGCCGAACAGGAAGGCGTCGCCGGTGGCGTAGCGGGGCGCGTCGTAGCGCACCTGGCCGCGCGCGCTGAGCGCGAACAGCCGCGGCGGCGCGATCGCGGCGAGCGCGGTGGCCAGGTCGTCGTGCACCGCCACCCGCGCGTACTCGTGGTAGTCCAGCCCGGCACGCCGCAGCTGGCGGTCGTCCATGTCGAAGCCCAGCGGCCGCACCAGGTGCAGGCGGGCGCCGGTGTTGGCGCACAGGCGGATCACGTTGCCGGTATTGGGCGGGATTTCCGGCTGGTAGAGGATGATGTCGATCATCGCGTGCTGCGGTCGAAGCGGGCGGCGTGCAGGATATCCGGCCGTGCCGGCTACCAGGCGATCGTCTTGCCGTCGGTGCCCAGGAATCGCCCGCTGTCGCCTTCGCCGAGGGCATCGACCTGGCGCAGCATGCCGGCGACGGCATCTTCGGGCGCGACGTCGGCGTCGCTGCCGCCCATTTCGGTGCGCACCCAGCCGGGGCTGACCGCGATCACCACGATCCCGCGTTCGGCCAGCGCCTGCGCCAGCAGTGCCGTGACCATGTTCAGCGCCGCCTTGCTGATGTTGTAGCTGGGCGTGCCGAAGCGCTCGGTCAGGGCGATCGAACCCAGGCGCGATGACACGTTCAGCACCCGCGCGCCCCCGGCCAGCAGCGGCGCCAGCGCCTGGGTGAGCAGCAGCGGACCCATCGCGTTGACCCGGAAGCTGTGTTCCAGATGGGCTTCGCCCAGGGTGCCGAAACGCTCGCCCGAGTGCAGCACGCCGGCGTTGTTGAGCAGCAGGTCGATGCGCCCGCCGTCGCCCAGCACCAGCGGCAGCTCGGCGGCGAACGCCGTGCGCGAGCGGGCGTCGGCGACGTCCAGCGGCAGCACGTGCAGGCGACCCGGATGCTCCCCGGCCAGGGAATTGAGCGCGGTGGCGCGCCCGGGCTCGCGGCAGGCGGCGACGACGTGGTCGCCGCGGACCAGCAGTTGGCGGGCGAACTCGAGGCCAAGGCCGCGGTTCGCGCCGGTGACCAGGGTGGTGCGGGAGGGACTGTCCATGCCGGCAGCATGCACCAGGCGGGGTCACGCGGGCGTTTCGACCGGGACCTATGGCCCGCTCCCGCCCGCCGCGCGGCACCGTACCATCAGGGGCTGACCCGCTAAGGAAGAGCCCATGTCGACGTTCAAGCCCCTGCCGCGCCGCGGCACCCTCCTCGCCCTGGCGCTTGCCGCCGCGCTTGGCACCGCCGCCCCGCTGGCCTGGGCCGAAGCACCGCCCGCGGCCGCCGCGGCCGGCGTCGACATCGCCTACGAAGAATTCACCCTCCCCAACGGCCTGCGCGTGGTGGTGCACACCGACCGCAAGGCGCCGATCGTGGCGGTCAACATCTGGTACCACGTCGGCAGCAAGGACGAGCCCTCCGGGCGCAGCGGCTTCGCGCACCTGTTCGAGCACCTGATGTTCCAGTCGTCCGAGAACCACGCCGGCGAGTACTTCGCGCCCTACACCCAGGTGGGCGTGACCGACCAGAACGGCACCACCAACACCGACCGCACCAACTACTTCCAGAACGTGCCCACCACCGCGCTCGACACCGCGCTGTGGATGGAGTCCGACCGCATGGGCCACCTGCTGGGCGCGGTCGACCAGGCGGCGCTGGACGAGCAGCGCGGCGTGGTCCAGAACGAGAAGCGCCAGAGCGAGAACCAGCCCTATGGCCAGGCCTGGGAAAAGCTCATGAAGGCGCTGTATCCCGCCAGCCACCCGTACCACCACTCGGTGATCGGCTCGATGAACGACCTCGACGCGGCCTCGATCGAGGACGTGCACGCCTGGTTCCGCGCCTGGTACGGCCCCAACAACGCCGTGCTGGTGCTGGCCGGCGACATCGACCTGGCCACCGCGAAGGACAAGGTCGCGAAGTACTTCGGCCACATCCCCGCCGGCCCCGACATGGCGCAGCCGGCGGTGGACGTCGCGCGCCGCGCCGAAGCGACCCGCGAGACCATGCATGACAAGGTCCCGCAGGCCCGCATCTACCGGGTCTGGAACGTGGCCGAGGTCGGCAATGACGACCTCGAGCGCCTGCAGCTGCTGGCGCAGGTGCTGGGCGGCAGCCGGTCCTCGCGCCTCGACGCGCGCCTGCTGCACGGCGACCAGCTGGTCGACAGCATCAGCGCGGGCGTCTATGCCAAGCAGTTGGGCTCGAACTTCATCCTCATGGCCAATGTGAAGCAGGGCGTGGATCCGGCGAAGGTGGAGGCGGTGATCGACGAAGAGATCGACCGCCTGCTGGCGGAAGGCCCGACCGCGGACGAGATGGCGCGCGCGCGCACGGTGTTCCGCGCCGGCTTCATCCGCGGCATCGAGCGCATCGGCGGCTTCGGCGGCAAGGCCGACGCGCTGGCCGAATGCGCGGTCTATGCCGATGACCCGGGCTGCTTCCGCGAGTCGCTGCGCATCATCGACACCAGCACCGCCGACCAGGTGCAGGCCGCCGGCCGCGAATGGCTTGGCGACGGCGATCACACGCTGCTGATCCTGCCCGGCGAACGCACTCCGCTGGTCGAGGAGCCGGCCGGGACGCCACAGCCCTGGGACCTGCCGCAGCTGGACGAGCACTACTGGGTCACGCCGCCGGCCGTGGACCGCAGCGCCGGCGTGCCCATGCCCGACGCCTTCCCGGAGCTGAAGTTCCCCGACGTCGAGCGCGCCACGCTCGGCAACGGCACCACCGTGGTCCTGGCGCGCCGCACCGGCGTGCCGGTGGTGCAGCTGCGCTACCAGTTCCCGGGCGCGGGCTACAGCGCCGATGCCGGCCGCAAGATCGGCACCGCGAGCTTCGCCATGGGCATGCTGGACGAGGGTGCCGCGGGCCTCAAGCCGCTTGAGTTCGCGGACCGTGCCGAGGCGCTCGGCGCGCAGCTGGGCGCGGGCTCCGGCCTGGATGCCGGCACCGCTTGGCTGTCGGCGCTGAAGGGCCAGCTGGACCCGTCGCTGGCGCTGTTCGCGGACATGCTGCGGCGCCCGGACTTCGACGCCGCCGAGATCGAGCGCGTGCGCGCGACCTGGATCGCCAACATCGCCCAGGAGAAGGCGCGTCCGCAGACCGCGGCGCTGCGCGTGCTGCCGCCGCTGCTCTACGGCGAAGGCCATCCCTATGCGATGCCGTTCACCGGCAGCGGTACGGAAGAGTCGATCGCATCGCTGACCCGCGACGACCTGGTGGACTTCCACCGCGCGCAGATGCGGCCGGAAGGCGCCACCCTGGTGGTGGTCGGCGACACCACCCTGGCCGAGATCGTGCCCCTGCTGGAAGCACACCTGGGCGACTGGTCCGGCAGCGGCCCGGCGCCCGAGGCCGCGGCGGCGATCCCGGCCGTGCCCCGCCCCGCGAAGGCGCGCGTGTTCCTGATCGACCAGCCCGGCGCGGTGCAGGCCAACATCTACGCCGGCCTGCTGGTGCCCGCCACCACCGACGATGGCGCGGTGCGCTTCGACATGGCCAATGGCGTGATCGGCGGCGATTTCACTGCGCGCCTGAACATGAACCTGCGCGAGGACAAGCACTGGTCCTACGGCGCCCGCAGCGGCGCGTCCGGCGCCCTGGGCCAGCGCCCGTGGCTGGCCTCGGCGCCAGTGCAGATCGACAAGACCGCCGAAGCCATGGCCGAGATGAAGCGCGAGATCGCAGGCTTCGCCAGCGGCAAGGCGCCGCCGACGGTGGAGGAAGTCGAGCGCATCCGTGCGATCAACACGCTGAGCCTGCCGGGCGCGTACGAAACCGCGTCCTCGGTGGCATCGACCATCGCCGGCAACGTGATGTACGGGCGGCCGGACGACTACGTGCAGCGCCGCAAGGCGGAGATCGAGGCCATGACCCCGGCCCAGGTGGCGGAGGCGGCGAAGACCATCGACGCCGATGCGCTGACCTGGGTGGTCGTCGGCGATCTTTCGCAGATCGAAGCCCCGGTGCGCGCGCTGCAGCTGGGCGAGGTCACCGTGCTCGACGCCGACGGCCAGCCCGTGACCCCCTGACCCCCGCGCTCAGAGACCCGCCATGGCGGCGAGCAACTGCGGGAGCGGCCATGGCCGCGATATCCCGCAGTCGCTCCCGCCAAAGAATTGCAGGGCACAATCGACCGGGTCCAACACGGAGTTCCTCCATGCGCCAACTACTGCTGGTTCCTCTTCTGGGAATGCTTTCCGCCTGCACCTGGGTGCACATGGCGCCCGGCGCGTCCGCGGTGCGCATCGCCGCCTCGCCGCCCGCGGGCTGTGAAAAGCGCGGCGAGGTCGAGGTCTCGGTAAAACACAGCGTCGCGTTCATCGACCGCAACGCGCTGCGGGTGCGCGAAGAGCTGGAAACCCTGGCCCGCAACGAGGCCCCCGGACTGGGTGCCGATACCGTGCACCCCCTGTCCGACCCCGTGCGCGGCGCCCAGCGCTGGGCCGCCTGGCGCTGCGGCCGCTGATTCCCGCCCCGGGGAACGCGCTCCCACGGGGGCCGCAGGTGAACGGATCGACGGGCCGGAAAGTGCGCCGAAGGCCGGAAGCCGCTACATTAGGCGATCTTTTTCCCAGCTTTACGGCGGCATAGCCCATGTTGTTCCAGCACGTAGCCATCGCGGGCCTTGCCCACATCGACGCCCCGCGCCGGTTGACCTCGGACGAGATCAACGCCCGCCTGAAGCCGACGCTCGACCGCCTGAACATCCGCACCGATGTCCTGGGCGATGTCGCCGGCATCCATGCCCGCCGCCTCTGGGACGGCGACATGCTGGCCTCCGACGCCGCCACCCTGGCCGGCGTCAAGGCGCTGGCCGACGCCGGCATCGACCCGGCGCGCGTGGGCCTGCTGGTCAACACCTCGGTCAGCCGCGACTACCTCGAGCCGTCCACGGCCAGCATCGTCAGCGGCAACCTCGGCCTTGGCGACGAATGCCAGAACTTCGACGTCGCCAACGCCTGCCTGGCCTTCATCAACGGCATGGACATCGCCAGCCGCATGATCGAGCGCGGCGAGATCGAGTACGCCCTGGTGGTGGACGGCGAAACCGCCGACCTCGCCTATGAAAAGACCATCGAGCGCCTGAGCCGCGCCGAGACCACCGAAGAGAACTTCCGCAACGAGCTGGCCACGCTCACCCTCGGCTCCGGCGCCGCCGCCATGGTGCTGGCACGCGCCGAGCTCGCCCCGGGCGCACCGCGCTACCGCGGCGGCGTGACCCGCGCGGCCACCGAGTGGAACAAGCTCTGCCGCGGCAACCTCGACGGCATGATCACCGACACCCGCACGCTCCTGATCGAAGGCGTGAAGCTGGCGCAGAAGACCTTCGTGGTCGCGACCCAGAAGCTGGGCTGGGTGGTGGGCGAGCTCGACGAGTTCGTGATCCACCAAGTCAGCAAGGTGCACACCGCCGCCTTCACCAAGGCCATGGGCATCGACCCGAAGAAGGTCATGACCATCTTTGGCGAGCACGGCAACATCGGCCCGGCCTCGGTGCCGATCGTGCTCAGCAAGCTGCGCGAAGAGGGCCGCCTGAAGAAGGGCAACCGCGTGGCGCTGCTGGGCATCGGCTCGGGGCTGAACTGCTCGATGGCCGAGGTGGTCTGGTAAGTCCGGGCCACATCGCAAGCTGACCGGGGCCGGCCTGTCCGGCCCCGCGTCGTTTCAGGGGCACCGGCCGGGATGGCGGACGGTGCGGATGGTCACGGCGTTGGAGGTCGTTCGATGGAATTCGGACTCGAGGTATTGGCCCTGCTGGCGCTGGCGGCTTTCGTCGCGGGCACCATCGATGCGCTCGCTGGCGGTGGCGGCCTGATCACCATTCCCGCGCTGATGGCCGCCGGCATCCCGCCGGTGCAGGCCATCGCCACCAACAAGCTGCAGTCGAGCTTCGGCACCGCCGGCGCCGTGCTGGCGTTCGCGCGCCAAGGGCGGATCGATTTCCGGCGCTTCCTGTGGCCTGCCGTGGGCGCGTTCTCGGGCTCGGTCGGCGGCGCGATCGCGATCCAGCTGGTGGATCCCTCGTTTTTGGCCGGCCTGGTGCCGGTGCTGCTGGTGGCGATGGCCGCGTACTTCCTGCTGGGGCCCAAGGCCAGCGAGGCCGAGCGCCACGCGCGGCTGGGGCATGCGGCGCTGGTCACGCTGATGTTCGCGCTGGGCTTCTACGACGGCTTCTTCGGCCCGGGCACGGGCTCGTTCATGGCCACCGCGCTGGTGGCGCTGTTCGGCTTCGGCCTGGTGTCGGCCACGGCGCACACCAAGCTCCTCAACTTGGCGAGCAACGTCGCGGCCCTGGTCACGCTGATCATCGGCGGCCAGGTGCTGTGGGTGGTTGGCCTGGTGATGGCGGTGGCGAGCATCGCCGGCGGCCAGCTGGGCGCGCACCTGGCGCTGGGCCGCGCGGGCGCGCGGGTGATCCGGCCGCTGCTGGTGGTGATGTCGCTGCTGCTGACGGTGAAGCTGCTGCTGGAGCCGGGGAATCCGCTGGTGGCGTTCGTCGTCGGCTGAACTGCCTGCGCAGCTACGTATCTCGGCCACAATGTGCACGAACGCAAGCACACGGGACGCAGGCAGGCATGAGCAAGAGAGCGAAGGCGAAGCGGAAACGGACGCAGCCGGCACGGCATGACGCGGGCGTGGCGGCAACGTCGAAAGCGCTGAAAGCGCCACGATCAGGCACCGACATCGCATTGCGCGTGCTCACCGCGTTCGGGCTGCTGCTGACCGCCTACCTGACGTGGGTGGCGGTGCGGGAGACCGGTGCGGCGTTCTGCACGGAAGGCTCGGGTTGCGACGTGGTGCAGAACAGCCAGTGGTCGCGCTTCCTCGGCGTGCCGATCGCGCTGTGGGGCGGCGCGCTGTATGCGCTGCTGGCGTGGGTGACGTGGCGGCCGGCACCGAGGCTGATGCGCTGGCGGCGGCTATGGCGCCTGTCGTTCCTGGGCCTGGCGATCAGCGTGTACCTGACCCTGGCGGGGTGGATCGCGTTGGCCGCGTTCTGCACCTGGTGCCTGCTGTCGCTGGCGACGTTGCTGGCGATCTTCGTGCTGGTGCACGTGGCCCGGCCCGACAGCGCGCCGGGAACGCAGTGGTCGACGTGGTGGCTGGGCAATGGCCTGCTCGCGCTTGCCGTGGTGGCGGCCTTGCACGTCTCGTCGTCGGGCCTGCTGGAGCGCCGCGGCGGTCCGCGCCTGCATGCACTTGCCGCGCATCTGGAACAGTCCGGTGCGAAGTTCTACGGCGCCTATTGGTGCCCCACGTGCACCCAGCAGAAGCGCAAGTTCAGCGGCGCGGCCGCGCAACTGCCGTACGTGGAGTGTTCGCCCAACGGCCCCAACGGCGGCGTGGCCTCCGAATGCGCCATTGCCGGCGTGACCGGTTACCCGACCTGGGTCATCGGTGGCCGCCACTATGTTGAAGTGCTCGAGCCGGCGCAGTTGGCCGCGATGACCGGCTTCGACTGGGAGGGTGAGCGCGGCGACTGACGACGGCCAGGTGCCTGCTCGAAAGGTGTCGATCGCATGGGCTGCGACGCCAGCACCGAAAGTCCGGAAGCCTGGCGCATGGAGCCGGGTCAGCCTGATGTGGTAACGTTGCTACCTTGTGATGAAGGCAGGCAGGCCATGACCACCACCCTCTCAAGTCGCGAACTCAACCAGGACCTCGGCCGTGCCAAGAAGGCCGCGCTGGACGGCCCCGTGGTCATCACCGACCGCGGCAAGCCGGCGCACGTGCTGCTGAGCTATGCCGACTACCTGCGCCTGAGCGGCCAGCGGCGGACGCTGCTGGAAGCACTGAGCATGCCGGGAATGGAGGACGTCGACTTCGACCCGCCGAAGCTCGAGATCAAACTCCAGGTTCCGGACTTCGAAGACTGAGCCGGGCGCCGGATGTACCTGCTCGACACCAACGTTGTCTCCGAACTGCACCGCGCGATCCGCGGACGGGGCGACGCGCGAGTCACCGCCTGGTTGTCCGACGTGGGCCTGGCAGCTTGCCAGGTATCGGCCTTGACGTTGATGGAGCTGGAGGTCGGCGTGCTGCGCATGGAGCGCCGCGACGCCAGGCAGGGCTCCGCGCTGCGCACGTGGCTGAACCAGAAAGTGATCCCGGAGTTCGCAGGCCGGGTGCTGCCGGTGGACGGCGCGGTCGCCCTGCGATGCGCCCGCCTGCACGTGCCGGATCCGCGGCCGGAACGCGATGCGCTGCTGGCCGCCACCGCTCTGGTCCACGGCCTCACCGTGGTGACCCGCAACGAGGCGGACTTCGCGCCAACCGGTGCCCCCGTGTTCAATCCATGGCGGCCATGGACGGTGCAGGAAGGTACCGGCCGCTACATTGCGACCGAATGGGGCGGGTGACCGCGGCTTGCCCTACCCACAAGGATGGAAAATCCGCTTGCATTGTTTCCGTCTCTTTGAAAGAGTTGTCATAGTTTCTTTCAAAGGTTCGGGCGCAATGCACATGCGCTTGCAAAGGGGCCGATGGACGCCACCGACTACCAGGCACCCGAAGCCGGCCGCATCCTCCGCACGGCGCAGGGCTACCACGCCTTCGTGCCGGCGCCGCTACCGCCGTCGCTGCACTACACCCCGGCGCTGGTCCGCCTGTTGTCGGCCGCAGACGCGGCATTGGGCGAACTGTCCGGCGTGGGCAGCCTGCTGCCCGATCCCCACCTGCTGATCGCCCCCTACGTGCGGCGCGAGGCCGTGCTGTCCTCGCGCATCGAAGGCACCCGAACCAGCCTCTCGGACCTTCTGGCCGACGAAGCAGGACGGGACGCGCAGGCCACGCCCGACGACGTGCGGGAAGTCCGCAACTACGTGACCGCGCTCGACTACGGCATCGAGCGCCTGCAGGCCCTGCCCCTTTCGCTGCGACTGGTGCGCGAACTGCACCAGCGCCTCATGCAGGGCGTGCGCGGTGACCGCGCCACCCCCGGCGAGTTCCGCCGCAGCCAGAACTGGATCGGCCCGCATGGCAGTACCCCTGCCAACGCCCCCTACGTGCCGCCGCCGCCGCAGGAAATGCAGCACACGCTCGCCGCATGGGAGCAGTTCCTGCACCGCCGCGATGAGCTGCCCGACCTGGTCCAGTGCGCGCTGATGCACGAACACTTCGAGGCCATCCATCCCTTCCTCGACGGCAATGGCCGCGTCGGCCGCCTGCTGATCCCGCTGTTCCTGATCGAACGCGGCCGGCTCTCGCAGCCGCTGCTGTACCTGTCCGAGTTCATCGAACGCCACCGCGACGACTACTATCGCGGCCTGATGCGCATCCGCACCCACGGTGACTGGAACGGCTGGCTGCACTACTTCCTTGCCGGCGTGGAATGGAGCGCGCGCCGCGCCGTGCGCCAAGCGCGGCAACTGCTCGCCCTGCGCGAGGACATGCGTGCACGCGTCGCCGCCCATCCGCGCGCGCTGGCGCTGGTGGACCCCTTGTTCGGGAACCCCTTCCTGGACGCCAACCGCGTCAAGCAGCTGCTCGACGTCAGCGACCCCACCGCGCGCAAGGCACTGGCCGTGCTGGAGCGTGCCGGCCTGATCGAGGAAACCACCGGCCGCAGTTGGGGCCGGCAGTATCTCGCCCGCGGAGTGCTGGCGGCCGTCGAAGACCCTGGCGAGGAGAGCCTGCCGGAATGATGAGCAACAGGAGCGCGTGCACATGCCGCTGAGCCTCAACGAGATCCGCGACCGCGCGCGTGCCTTCGCCCGCGAATGGGACGGCGAAACCTCCGAGCGCGCCGAGGCGCAGAGCTTCTGGAACGACTTCTTCCACGTGTTCGGCAAGAAGCGCCGCAGCGTGGCGGTGTACGAACAGAAGGCCCGGCGCTTCACCGGCACCGCCCAGGGCCGCATCGACCTGTTCTGGCCCGGCGTGATGCTGGCCGAGCACAAGAGCGCGGGCGTGGACCTGGACGCCGCCTTCGACCAGGCCACCGACTACTTTGCCGGCCTGAAGGAATCCGAAAAGCCGCAGTACATCCTGGTCAGCGACTTCCAGCGCTTCCGCCTGTATGACCTCGACGGCCGCGAGCCGCACGTCGAGTTCCCGCTGGCCGACCTGCACCGCGAGATCGGCCGCTTCGGCTTCATCAGCGGCTACCAGACCCGCACCTACAAGGAAGAAGACCCCGTCAACGTGCAGGCCGCCGAGCGCATGGGGCGGCTGTACGACGCACTGAAAGCGGCCGGCTACGACGGCCACGCCCTGGAAGTGCTGCTGGTGCGGCTGCTGTTCTGCCTGTTCGCCGACGACACCGGCATCTTCCCGCGCCACGCCCTGCACGACCTGATCGACCAGCGCACAAGCGAAGACGGCGCCGACCTCGGCGGCTGGCTGGCGCGCCTGTTCCAGGTGCTCGACACGCCCGAAGACAGGCGACAGACCACGCTGGACGAACAGCTGGCCGAACTGCCCTACGTCAACGGCCGCCTGTTCGAGGAACGCCTGCCGCTGGCCGACTTCAACGCCGCCATGCGCCAGCAGTTGCTGGACGCCAGCGCGCTGGACTGGAGCCGCATCAGCCCCGCGATCTTCGGCTCGATGTTCCAGTCGGTGATGGACGCCAAGGCCCGCCGCAACCTGGGCGCGCACTACACCAGCGAAAAGAACATCCTCAAGCTGATCGGCCCGCTGTTCCTCGATGGGCTGAAGGACGAACTGGGCAAGGCGCGCCAAGACCCGAAGAAGCTGGCGCAGCTGCACCGCAAGCTGGCCACGCTGCGCTTCCTGGACCCGGCCTGCGGCTGCGGCAACTTCCTGGTGATCGCGTATCGCGAACTGCGGCTGCTGGAGCTCGAGATCCTCAAGCGCCAGTTCGCGACCCAGCAGTCGGTGCTGGCGCACGTGCAGGACCACGTGCTGGTGGACGTGGACCAGTTCCACGGCATCGAGATCGAGGAGTTCCCGGCGCAGATCGCCCAGGTGGCGATGTGGCTGATGGACCACCAGATGAACCTGCGCGTGGCCGAGCAGTTCGGCGAGACCATGGTGCGACTCCCGTTGAAGAAGTCGGCAGCGATCGTGCATGGGAATGCGTTGCGGGTGGATTGGAATGAGGTGGTGGGGGCGGGGGAGTTGGATTACATCCTGGGGAATCCGCCGTTCATCGGCCACCACTACCAAAGCGTCGAGCAGAAGCAAGACCAGGCCAAGGTGATGCACGAAATCCGGGCACAAGGTGTACTCGACTTCGTGGGCAACTGGTACGTGAAGACAGCGGACTACATCCAGGCAAACCCTCGGATGTTGTGCGCCTTTGTCTCGACGAATTCGATCACCCAAGGAGAGCAGGTAGGGCTGCTCTGGCCGCTGCTTCTCTCCAAGGGGATTCGCATCAACTTTGCACACCGCACGTTCCAATGGAATAACGAAGCGCGTGGTAACGCGGCCGTGCATTGCGTGATAATCGGGTTCGGACTTGTTGATTCCTCGCCAAAGCTCATCTTCGATTACGAGTCGCCCAAGGCCGAGCCAAGCGTGATTGTGGCGGCGAACATCAATCCGTACCTTGTGGACGCGCCGGACGTCGTGATCACCAACCGGTCCGCCCCGCTGTGTGACGTGCCAAAAATGTCGTGGGGCAACAAGCCTACCGACGGTGGCCATCTCATCCTGTCGCCGGAAGAGCGGGCGGAGCTGCTTGAGAGAGAGCCTGGCGCAACCAGGTTCGTGCGTCGCTACATGAGCGGAGGCGACTTCATCAATGGCATCGAGCGATACTGTCTTTGGCTAAATGACGCCACGCCGCAAGAGCTGAAATCGCTCCCAGAGGTGATGAAGCGCGTGGAGAACGTGCGGCAATCAAGGCTCGCGAGCAAGGCGCCGTCAACACGGGAGTACGCGAAGTACCCGACGCGGTTCCGGCAGATCTCGCAGCCGAGTTCCGACTACCTCGCAGTTCCGGAGGTGTCATCCGAGCGACGTGTCTATCTGCCCATCGCGTTCTTGGGCGCAGACGTCATCTGCAGCAACAAGATCCAGTTCGTTCCTGACGCGAGCCCGTACCACTTCGGTGTTCTGAGCAGCGCTATGCACGTCGCTTGGGTGCGGGCCGTTTGCGGCCGCCTGAAGAGTGATTTCAGCTACTCCAACACAATTGTCTACAACAATTTCCCTTGGCCAAACGTCGTTGAAGAAAAACACCGCGCCGCCATCAATATCGCCGCCGGCGGCGTCCTTGATGCGCGGGCCAGTTTCCTTGGCAGCACGCTGGCGGACCTTTACGACCCGTTGACCATGCCGGCCGCCTTGGTCAGGGCGCACCAGCAGCTGGATAAAGCGGTGGATGTGGGCTACCTCGCGGCCGAGAAGGCCGCAGGCCGAAAGACACCAAAGCTAGGAACGGACGCGGAGCGCGTAGCCTTCCTGTTCGAGCGACACCAGCAGCTTGTGTCGCTGCTCCCGACAGAGAATCGCAAGCGGGTAGCCCGCAGAGGGCCATGAAGAGGCATGGCAGTGGGCACGCGAGCAACATCTTGATGGGCGGTCCATTTGCCTGGAATGTCGGCTATCGGCCAGAAGCGGACGTTCTGGCTGACCCGAACTGCCGCTTCGAATCCACTCTTTCAGAGGGTCGGCAGGGATTCGTGTAAAAAACGGCCAAAGGTGAGCTAACTGCCTGTCATAGCTGACTTTCTTGGCCGCTCCAGCCACGCTTCAGAACGGAGCATTTCTTCTTCGAGGACCGGACAACGGGCCGTAACTCGTTATTTCACCTCGTCCCGGTAACTCCGCCAAGCCATGCGGAGTACCCGAGCGGAGGACCGCAGAAACATCAGCAACAGTCCACCGGCGATGACCAGATCGGGCCAGCCGGCATCGAACAGCCACACGCCGGCGGCTGCCAGCAGCACCGCAACACCCTCGTACAGGTCATTGCGCGAGCACTCCCAGGCCGATGACATGTTCACGTCGCCAAAGCGGTACGGGGTAAGCAGCCACAGGCACAAGGCGTTGAACGCAAGATTGATCACGGCGGCGATGCCGATGGCCTCGAAGATCGGCACCTCCGGGTGGGCCAGGCGCCAGCCGATCTGGATGGCGACCGCAACCGCGGCACCGAGGATCAGCAATCCCTTGAACAACGCCACCCTGGCCTTGGCGCGCAGGCTCGCGCCGATCACTGCTAGGCTCAGCAGATAGGTCAACGCATCACCGAGGTTGTCGAGGCTGCCCGACAGCAACGAGGACGAGCCGCTGTAGATCGCTGCGGTGATCATCATCACGAAGCTGGCGATGTTGATTGCCAGCACGATCATCAACACGCGCCGCTGCCCCGCCTCCAGGGCGCGGATATCCACCGTGCTTCCGCAGCCGCACGAATCACTCATGATCATGTCTCCGAGTCGAGCGGGCGTCCGAGGATTTGCGGCCCGCTTCCAGGTCGGCGATCCTAAACCCCGGAGTCGCTACAGAGTCAAGCCCATGAAGATCGGAGAGGTCGCGGAGCGCAGCGGGTGCCATCCCGAAACCGTGCGCTACTACGAGCGCATCGGGTTGTTGCCTGCCCCGCCGCGCACGGCGGGCGGGTATCGCGACTACCGTCCCGCCGACGCGGATCGGCTGCGCTTCATCAGCCGCGGACGCGAACTGGGCTTCTCGCTGGAGGAGATCCGCAGCCTGCTGGGCCTGGCCGAAGACGACGGGTTGTCCTGCCAGGATGTCGACCGTCTTGCCCGCGGGCACCTGCTGGACATCCGGAACCGGCTAAACGACCTTCAGCGGATGGCCTCGGAGCTCGAACGGGTGATTGGCAGTTGCAGCGGCGGCGAGCGCGGCCAGTGCGCCATCCTCGACACGCTGCGCCACCCGCCATCCTAGGTCGGCACTCAAGCGTCCTCTTCGCCACGGGCATCCTGCAGGATCTCGATGCCCCCTTTCAGGGCGATCGCCGCCACTGCGAGCCCCACGACGAGGTCGGGCCAGGCCCGCCCGGTCCACAGCACCAGTCCGCCACCCACGAGCACGCCTGCGTTGGCGATGAAATCGTTGGTGCTGAAGGTCGTCGCGGCACGCACGTTCACATTGGCCTGCCGGATTTTCTTGAGCAGCCACACGCATGTCGCGTTTACCAGGCCGGCCCCCAGCGCCATCACCATCATCGTCGTACCAATGGGCTCGGCGTCACCCAGGAACCGACGGCCCACGTCGACCAGGATCCCAGCGGCGAACAGGATCAGCAGCCAGCCGGACACTTTGGCCGCCGACCGTTTCCAGGCTTGTGAGCGACTGAGTGCGAGCAGGGTGATGATGTAGACGGCGCTGTCGGACGCATTGTCCAGTCCATTTGCGATCAGAGCGCTTGAGCCGGCGGCGACGCCCGTGACCCCGAACCCCGCGGCAAGCGCGAGGTTCAGGGCGAGGACGATCAACAGGATCCGGCGCTGGTGCGCGTCGTGTATCTCGATCTTCTCTTCACTCAACTCAGTGGGCCTCCAGTTGCGGCTTCGCTGCGTCGCCGCGATGCAGAAGACGGTAAAGGGTGGGCAGGACAAGCAGGGTGAGCAGCGTTGAAGACACGATCCCGCCGATCACGACGGTGGCGAGCGGACGCTGCACCTCCGCGCCCGCGCCGACATTGAGCGCCATCGGGACGAAGCCGAGCGACGCCACGAGGGCAGTCATCAAGACCGGCCGCAGCCGCCCGAGCGCGCCGTTGAAGACCGCGTCGTCCAGCGACTGGCCTTGTTCGCGCAGGTTGCGAATGAAGGCGATCATGACCAGGCCGTTGAGCACGGCCACGCCGGACAGCGCGATGAAGCCGACACCTGCGGTGATCGACAACGGGATACCGCGCAGAGCCAGTGCGGCCACGCCGCCCGACAGCGCCAGCGGCACGCCGCTGAACACGATCACCGCGTCCCTGGCCGAGCCAAAGGCCATGAACAACAGGCCGAAGATGAGGACCAAGGTCACTGGTACCACTACTGCGAGCCGTTGGCTGGCCGAGATCAACTGCTCGAACGTGCCGCCGTAGTCGATCCAGTAGCCCTCGGGTACGTTCACCTGCTGCCCGACGCGCTGCTGCAGCTCTTCGACGAAGCTACCCAAGTCGCGATCACGCACGTTGGCGGTGACCACCACCCGGCGCTTTCCATTCTCGCGGTTGATCTGGTTGGGCCCCAGCAGGCTCTCGATCTTCGCGAGCTCCCGCAGCGGTACGGTCCGCGCGGTCGCCCAGCGTGGCTCCAAGCTCGACCGGTCCGCGTTCGCAACGTCGGGCAAGGGGATCGGCAGGTCCTGCAGGGCGATCGGATCGACACGCATCTGTTCCGGCAGTCGAACCACGATGTCGAAGCGGCGGTCGCCCTCGAACAGCTGGCTGGCCACCTGGCCACCCACCGCAGTGGCAACGGTCTGCTGCACGATCCCCGGATTCAGTCCGAAGCGCGCAAGCGCTGCGCGGTCCGGGACGATCGTCAGCAGTGGCAAGCCGGTTGCCTGTTCGGTGTTGACGTCGACCGCGCCCTCGACCTGCCTGGCAGCCGCCTCGACCTGTTCGGCCACCTCGACCAGCGTGTCCAGGTCGTCACCGAACACCTTGACCGCCACATCCGCACGCACGCCGGAGATCAGCTCGTTGGTCCGCATCTCGATCGGTTGCGAGTACTCGTAGTTGTTGCCGGGAAGCGTCGCCACTGCCGCTTCGATTTCGTCGATCAGCACATCCCTGCGCTTGCGTGGATCGGGCCATTGCCCGCGTGGTTTCACCATCAGGTAGGTGTCCGCCACGTTGGGTGGCATCGGGTCGGTGGCCACCTCCGCCGTGCCAATCCTGCTGAAGACACGCTCGACTTCCGGAACCTGCATCAGGCGTTCTTCCACGGCCAGTTGCATCTTCACCGACTGCTCCAGGCCCGTTCCGGGAATGCGGATCGCCTGCATGGCGAGGTCGCCCTCGTCCAAGCTGGGAATGAACTCGCTGCCCAGGCGTGTGGCGAGTAGCAGGGACACGACGACCAGCATCAGTGCCCCGCCAAGGACCCAGTTTTGCCGGCGAAGCGACCACGCAAGCAACGGCTCATAGCGCCGCCGCGTCCATTGGACCAGTCTGTTCTCCTTCTCCTCGACGCGGTTACCCATGAAGATCGCGATGGACGCGGGAACGAAGGTCAGCGACAGGACCATTGCACCGGTGAGGGCCAGCACCACGGTGATCGCCATCGGGTGGAACATCTTTCCCTCGATCCCGGTCAGCGCGAAAATCGGCAGGTACACCGCGGCGATGATGAACATGCCGAACAGGCTGGGCCGGATGACTTCGACCGTGGCAGTGGCCGTCAGGTCGTTGCGTTCCTCGCGTGTCAACGTCCGCCCAAGTCGGTGCTGCATCTCGCCAAACCGCCGCAGAACATTCTCGATGATGATGACCGCGCCATCGACGATCAGCCCGAAGTCGAGCGCACCGAGACTCATCAGGTTCCCCGACACGCCGCCACGCACCATCCCGGTGATGGTGAACAGCATGGCCAGCGGGATGACGGCTGCGGTGATGAGCGCGGCGCGGAAGTTCCCCAACAGCAGGAACAGGACCACGATCACCAGCAAGGCACCCTCGATCAGGTTCTTCGAGATGGTCTGCATCGTGCGTTCGACCAGCCCGGTGCGGTCGTAGACCGCCGTCGCGGTGACGCCTTCCGGCAAACTTGCGTTCGCATCCTGCAGCTTCGCCGCCGCGGCCTGCGCGACGGTGCGGCTGTTGGAGCCCACCAGCATCGACACTGTGCCCAGCACGACCTCTTCCCCGTTCTGGGTCGCCGCGCCCGTACGAAGCTCCGGACCCTCACCCACCTGTGCCACGTCAGCGACCCGGATCGGCAGGCCGTCGCGTCGGTCCAGCACGATGTTCCGGATCTCGTCGATCCCGCCGACCTGGCCGGGCACGCGCACCAGGTACTGCTGGCCGTTGCGCTCAATGTAACCGGCGCCCATGTTCTGGTTGTTGGCCGCCACCGCGTCGACGATGTCCTGCAGCGTGAAGCCGAGTGCAACCAGCTTGGACGGGTCCGGCGTGATGTGGATCTGCCGCTCGAAGCCGCCGATCGTGTTGACCTCGGTCACCCCCGGTGTGTTGCGCATCTGCGGCCGGATGACCCAGTCCTGCAGGGTGCGGAGGTTGGTGGCGGTCCACGGCGTGCCGTCCGGCTTGGCCGCCCCGGGCGCCGCGTCGACGGTGTACAGGAAGATCTCGCCCAACCCGGTCGAGATCGGCCCCATTTCGGGCTCCAGTCCTTCTGGGATCTGCGAGCGGATCTGCTGCAGGCGTTCGGCCACCTGCTGCCGGGCGAAGTACAGGTCGGTGCCGTCCTCGAACACCACTGTGACCTGCGACAAACCGTATCGGGACAGAGATCGCGTGTAGTCAAGGCGCGGCAGGCCGGCGAGTGCCGTCTCGATCGGGTAGGTAACCCGCTGCTCGGACTCCAGTGGCGAGTAGCCGGACGCCTCGGTGTTGATCTGTACCTGGACGTTCGTGATGTCGGGCGTTGCATCGATCGGGAGCCGGGTGAAGCTCCAGATGCCCACGCCGATCAGCCCGAGGGTCAGCACCAGCATCATCCAGCGATGTCGGATCGAGAACCGGACGATTCGCTCCAGCAGGCCCGGCTGGAGGGCTACGGCGTCAGTGGTCATGCGCCGCGCCCTCCTTGCCGATGTCCGCCTTGATCAGGTAGCTCTCCGCGACGACCACCTCCTCGCCTTCGCTCAGGCCCGAGAGGATCTGCACCTGCGTGGCATCGCGGGCACCGAGTTCGACGTGTCGGGTCAGGTACGTCTCGCCCTCACGTACGAACACGGCCTCCTGGCCATCCATCGACTGCAGCGCGGTCAGCGGCACCATCAGGTCCACCGGCTCCTGCGCGACCGTGATCCGCGCCTTGACCGCCGTTCCCGGCCGCCATTGGTTGTCGGCGTTGTCGATCGTTGCGCGGGCCACCGTGCTCTGGCTGGCGGTGGCCATGCCCGGCAGCACGCGTTCGAGCGTGGTTCGGACCGTCTCGCCATCGCTCATGCGGGTGACCGCCACCGGCACGCCGGGCTGGATGTGCTGGGCGTCGGCGCCAAAGATGTGGAGGTCGACCCAGAGCTGCGAGAGATCGGCGATCTCGAACAGCGGCGCGCCCTCGCCGGCCAGGCCGCCGACCGAGGCACTGCGCTCGACGACCACGCCAGAGATCGGCGCGGCGACGCTGTAGGTGCTCAGACTCAGGTTGCTCTCGATCGTCGCCAGCATCTGGCCGGCGCGAACCTGGTCTCCGACATTGGCGCGCAGTGAGCGGATCGGGCCTGGGAAGCGGGCGGTGACCTGCGCAACACGCCCCTCGACCGGGGTCAACAGGCCTTGTACCTCATGCTCGTCGGCGATCACGCCGGGGCCGACGGGCCGCGTCTGGATACCGGACTTTTCGGCAATTTCGGCAGGGATGACCGTGCTGGCGATTTCACCCGCTTCATGACCGTGTTCGTCGGCCTCGGTGCCGTGGTCGGCGGCCTCGTCAGCATGGGCGTCGTTTGCCGGCTGGCTAGGCTGGTCCGGCTCACCACTGCAAGCCGCCAGGCTCAAGGCCAGCGCCAATGCCGGGATCAGGTGGACAGGCTTCATGGGGTTGCTCCTTGGTTGTCTTGCGGGCCCGGGCCGGCGACGAATGCCTGGCCGGTCAGCCGCTGGATCTCGATCAGGGCGCGCTGGGCTTCCAGCGCAGCTGCCAGCTGTTGCTGCCGTGCGGCGGCGCGCTCCGCCTGCAGGCTCGACCACTCCAGATAACTGGCGGCGCCTGCGCGGTACGCGGTGGCGGCCGCTGCTTCGGCCTTGGCCAGACGTGGAAGCACGTCCTCACCCAGCCGCTGTGCTTCCAGGCGGGCCACCCCGAAGCGGCCATGCGCCTCAGCGAGGGTGGAGTAGAGCGACAGCCCCACGGCCTCCCGTTCGATTTCCAGCGCTGTCAACTCGGCGCGTGCGGCACGGATGCCCGGTTGTGCCCGGCGGGTGGTGCCCAGCGGGATCGAGACACTGCCGACCAAGCCGAAGTCATCGCCGTCCGCCATCCGTCGCACGCCCACCTGCCAGTCGAAGTCCGGGGTCGCTTCGCTGCGTGCCAGCTGCAGGCGTGCCTCGCCAATGCGCTGCTGATCGACGAACTGCGCGAGCTCGGGAGTGCGTTGCAACCAGTCGGCGAGTACCGCGAAGTCCGCGATCTGGGGCACGGCGAGCAGATCGCCCCCGAGGATCTCGAATGCGGGATTTCGCTCGCCCCACAGGGCCGCGAGATGCTGGCGGGCGGCCGCCTGACGTTGCCGGGCTCGCGCGCGATCCAGTTCCGACCGCGCGAGGGCGGCCTGGGCGGTGAGTACGACCGATTCCGGCGAAGCGCCGGCCTCGTGACGCCGGCGCGCCGCAGCAACGGTGCGTTCGCGCTGGTCGACGTCCAACTGCGCAAGCTCGCCTTCGCGTTGCGCACCGACGACCGCCAGGTAGCGGCGGGCCACTTCGGCCAGGAGATCCAACCGCTGCGCCTCGCGCTCGATGGCCAGCGCGTCGATCCGGCTTTGCGCGAGCGTGCGGCGGGCATCGAGCTTGCCGCCGCGCTCCAGCACGGAGGCGAGGCTCAGCGTGATCTCGGCGCCATCCAGGCCGCTGGCCGGGCCGGTACCGAGCACGTTCTCGACCTCGGCTCCAGCGACCAGCGCCGGGCGCAACGAGGAGCGATCCAGTTCGGCTTTCAGGGCCTCATGGCGGGCACCAAACAAGCGTAGATCGGGATGGGCGTCGGCAACGCGAAGGAAAGCGTCGTCCAGGGTGAGGGGGTCGGCGGCGTGCGTGGGGAATGCCACGGCACACACGGCGACGAACGCGGCCAGGGCCGCTGATCGCAAACGCATGGGGGTTGCTCCGATGAATCGAATTGACGGGAGTCGGCATCAGGCCGACGGCGCGGTCATCCGAAGATCGGAGGCTTGAATGGGCTCGGCAGACGCAAGGCGGCCGGGGGCGACGCTTTTTCGACCCCCATTCGACCGGCGACCGGTTGAGTGGAAAATGAATCCAGAACCGGCAACACGGCCGCGGCTGAACCACAGCAATGGGCGAAATCCAGCAACAGGTGCAACGTCTCCGATCCGTCCTGATCGTGCGCGTCCGCCGCGGCGAACTCCGGGTCCAGATCGTTGGCATGCGGGCCGTGGCTGTGCGCGCCAGACGGATCGTGCGCGAGCTCATGCATCTCGCCGGCGGCTGTCATCACCGGTTGGAACGCCAGCCCCAACGCAAGCACACCCAGCACGACGACGCGCAGGAGCGGCAACAAGAAGCGGGGATGCAGGCGGGTCATGGCCGCGCAGGGTACCTGCGGATGATGGGGTTATACAATTCCGCTGAATGCGTCGAGAGGGCTACAGGGAAAAGGCGCGTTCCAGTTGTCGGCCATGGCACCGCTTGTACTTGTTTCCGCTGCCGCACTGGCACGGCTGGTGATCGCGCAGCCCCGACGACAGTGCGTGTCCAGGAACTGGTGCGCCTGCTGCAGCGGTTCGATTTCATGCGCGGGGACACTGACCTCGCCGGGAGCCGCCGGGATGCCCCGGCTCAGTCTCTTCCTAGGGGCTCTTGCCGTTGCATGGGCTGCTAGCCCTTCGATGGCAGACAACAAGACCCGGACTGCGCTCTACGAGGTCATGCGGTCGGGCTTGGCTGCCTGAGTGATCCGTGGGACGAAGTGGTGCGCGATGTTCCAACGAGACGTCCGCTTTGGGTCGCATCACGCCTTGCTTCTCTGCGTAGGAGAAGCCTGACCCCCCCTTCACCAGGAGTTGGTCATGGCAAATCTTCACACCTCGCACCCCCACGAGCCTTGGAACAAGGGAAAACTCATCGGCCAGAAGGCCCCACTCAAGTTGAAAGACATCTGGGCCATCCGGATTCGGCTTCAACTCAGCCATAGGGTTCGCGACCTTGCCCTATTCAACCTGGCAATTGATTCCAAGCTCCGTGCGTGCGACCTAGTGAAGCTCCGGGTATCCGATGTCTCGCATGGCGGGCAAATGGCGTCCCGCGCCATGGTGATGCAACAGAAGACAGGCCGCCCCATCCAGTTCGAGATCACCCAATCGACCCGCGAGGCCGTGCAGGCTTGGATCACCCATGCCGAGCTTGAGCCCTTGGATTTCCTGTTCCCCAGCAGAGTGTCGGACTCGCCCCACCTGTCGACGAGGCAGTACGCCAGGATTGTCCATCGCTGGGTGGAAGAAGCAGGCCTCGAGTCGGGATCCTACGGCACTCACACGATGCGCCGGACGAAGGCTTCCTTGATCTACCGCCGGACGCGGAACCTGCGGGCTGTCCAGCTACTGCTTGGGCATACGAAGCTGGAAAGCACAGTGCGCTATTTGGGTATCGAAGTTGATGACGCTCTAGAGATCGCCGAGCAGACGGATGTCTGATCCCGCAGGGCTCGCTCCTCGGCCCCACAGGGTCGAGGAGCGGCCAGAAGCAGACAAGCGTTCCACCTCTGGATGGCCGTTGGCGGGCGTCTACCGTGGATACAGTTGCGTGGCGACTTTGGTCAGTTGTTTGCCCCGTTCGGCGATTGCCTCTTCATCCCAGCCGTCCTTATTCATTAGCTGCACGTTGAGACTGAGATTGCTGTTCTGGATCAAGAGCGTCTTCTTCGTCGGAAAGGCCCTGTTCTGGGCCGCACGGTTCACACTCAGGTTCAGAAGCGACAGATTACCTAGAGTCGAAATGGCCTTCATCGGCCAGAAGCGGTCGTTCGCGTCGAATCAGTTCACATCCGATCCATGACGCGCGTGATGTCGTGCGAATGCCGTACGCGCCAAGATGCACAACAACGCCACCGCTAAAAATGATTCCAGCAGGATGAAGGCATGGATCCTTCCGCTGATGGCGTGCAACGGTGCGTAGAGGTAGTGCCCTAGCGATAGCAGGTTGCAACCGGCATAACCCATCAGGAGCAAGAGCCCGGCTACCGGATGACCACGTTTGATCGCCAACCATCCTGCAAATGCCAGTGGCGTCATGACGAACCAGAACGCGTCAATCATGGCTCGATTGATCCACGGCGGCTCCGGGTATTCATGGAAGAACAGCAGGTTGTCGACGTAGTGAAGGATGCTGCTTATCGCTGTTGCGAGCAGCATCAAACCCAGGCGTATCAAGTGCGCGGCCGGGAAGCTCATGCGGTCTGCCGGCTTGGCAGTGAATCAAACCTGGAGAGCTTCTCTACGGCACGCCCCTTGGGCAATGATCCAAACCAGTCCAGCATCTCGTCCCACAGTGGTTCAGCACTCTGGCGGAAATAGCCCATGTGTCCGATGGCCCGTCCCAGGCTGCGCGGGTCGATGTCACGTTTCGTCAGCGGAGCGTTGCTGTAGGCTTTCACGAACGCATCGCGCGATGCGGGCGCTGCCCACAGGTCATCGAGTGCGTTGGCCGCGATGATTGGCGTCGTGACCGTGGCGTAGGATGCCTCAATCCCGCTCATCGCCGGATCATCGAAAAAATAGTGGGGAAAACGACACCAGTGGCGCCACTGTCGGAATGCGTCCTCCGGAATGTCCTCGCCCATGCCGAGAGTCTTCCACGGCGAATAGCCCTTCCAGCGGGTCACCGGACCCAGCACGGCCCACAGCGCTCGCACCTTGATCCGCTCGCCGAGCGGCATCCAGCCATGCCAACCCGCACCGGTACCGGAGACATGGAATCCGGCGACCTTGGCATGGTTGGGAAGCAGGCCGAACGCGTGCCCGGCGTACGAGTGCCCCGCGATGAACAGCGGCACGCCATCCTCCGGCATGGCATCCACCGCTGCGGCAAGGTCTTGCCTGGCCCAGTCGAGCAGATCCATGCGAAATCCCTTCAACGAAGGAGGCCGCGACTGGCCGATGCCGCGGTAGTCGAAGGTCAGGATCTCATGGCCGCGCCGGCGGGCATGCTCGGCGAAACGCTTGTAGAAACCCTGCGGGACCGCGGTGGCACTGGCCACGATGATGCGACCACGCAACGGCCCCATCGCCGGGTAGCGGGTGGCGCCCAGCCGATAACCATCCGCCGCTGTCAGCGTGGTGGAACGCACCTCGTTCATGGCTCGATTCCGCCCTATGACACTTGTTATAGTCGAGGAGCGTAGACTATGACGACCGTCATAACAAGGTGCGCCGATGACCAAGCCCGCCCTGGATTCGCGACAGCGCATGGTGGTCGCCGCTGCCGACATGCTCGCTCGCCATGGCCTCAATGCCACCAGCATCCGCGAGTTGGCGAAGCGCGCCGATGCACCCTTGGGGTCGACCTATCATCATTTTCCCCGGGGCAAGGACCAGGTCATCGTCGAAGCAATCGCGCTTGCCGGTGCGCGCGTCGATGCCGGACTCGACCTTTACCTGCAAGCAGGCAATCCAGCAGGACTTGGTCAGTTCATTGCCAGCTGGCGAGACATTCTGGTGCGATCCAAGTTCCGGATCGGATGCCCGGTGATGGCCGCTGCCATCGACGAGCCGCTGGTTCCAGAGGGGGATGCACCACGCGAAGCGGCCGCCAAGGTTTTCGCTGGCTGGCGCCGACGCCTGGAGAAATCGTTCGCATCCGGCGGCATCGGCAAGGATGAGGCTGCGGACTTGGCGACACTCGTGATCGCGAGCCTGGAAGGCGCGGTGGTCCTTTGCCGCGCCGAGCAGAGCATCGAGCCCTTCGATCGGATCGCCAGACAAATTGAATCCCTAGCCAAAAGCCAATTACGCAAGTAAGCGAATAGCTCGCATCCACGCCAACCACCAAGGCGCTGTCGCATGACTGGCGGCTTTGGGTCGAAAGCTGCCCCTGCCGACCTGCGACAACACTGCCTAATCGCTTCGTCCATCGGCGCGAGAAAGCTCCCGAAGCAGATCCCGATGAAATCGCTCCGGGTCCTGGATATGCGGCGAATGCCCGAGATCCTCGTACTCCACCAGCACCGCTCCCGGAATCGCTTCGGCCGTCTGGCGCCCCAGCGCCCGATAGTCCCCAAGTCTCGCCTGCACCTCCGGCGCCGCCGCTCCCCTGCCAAGCGCCGTCCGGTCATGCACACCAATGAACAGCGTCGTCGGTACCCGCAGCAGCGGCATCTCATACACCACCGGCTGCCACATCAACATGTCGAACGTCAGCGCCTGGTGCCACGCCACCACTTCGCGGCCCGGGCCGGCATACATGCCGGCCTGCATCCGCGCCCAGCGCTCGAACTCCGGGCGCCATTCGCCCGCGTAGTACACCGCGGTCTGGTAGTCGCGGATGCTGTCGTAAGTCGTGCGCAACTCCGATGCATAGACCTGTTCCACCGGCTGGTACGGCACGCCCTTCGCCTTCCAGTCCTCCAGCCCGATGGGCCCCACGAGCGCCAGGTGCTCGACGGCGTCGGGATACATCAGCGCGTAGCGCATCGCCAGCATCCCGCCCATGGAATGCCCGACCACCACGCTGCGCTCGATGCCAAGCGAGGCCAGCAGGCCGCGCGTGTTCTGCGCAAGGCCGGCGAGCGCGTACTGGTAGCCGTCGGGCTTGCTGGATTTGCAGAAGCCCACCTGGTCGGGCGCGATCACGCGGTAGCCGGCCTGCGCCAGCGCGGTGATGGTCTGCTCCCAGGTGGCGGCGCAGAAGTTCTTGCCGTGCAGCAGCAGCGCGGTGCGGCCGTTGGCCTCGCCGGTGGGCGCCACGTCCAGGTAGATCATTTCGACCTGCTGGCGCTGCGATTCGAATGCATGCGTGCGCACCGGGTGCGGATAGGCGAAGCCTTCGAGTCGCGGGCCGTAGACGGCGTCGCCGTCGCCGTCGCCGGATGCCACTGCCGTGCCGGCAATGCCCAGCAGGCCGGCGAGCAGGAGTGCTGCGCTGTTCAATTCGATCCCCTTGCCCATGTCCTGCTCCTGCTGGCTGTTCAGTGTCCGCCGCTCAGTTCAATCCGCAGCACTTCTTGTATTTTTTCCCGCTGCCGCAGGGGCAGGGGTCGTTGCGCTCCGGGGCCGCGTCGCGGCGGATCGGCGTGCGCGGGGTCAGCGCTTCCACGCGGTGGTGGTTGAGATCGGCCATCATCGAAGGGATCTCGATCACGATGCCCAGACGCTCGCGGTAGTCGACGGGCATCGCTTCGGCGGTGGGGTCGTCCGGGTTGATGGCTTCGCCGCTGGCCAGCCGGTCAAGGGCGTCGAAGATGTCCTCGATCCAGTCGTTGTCGTCCAGCCACTGGTCCCACTCGGCCTCGCGCAGCATCACCGCGGAGAAGAAGCCGTGGGCCCAGTCGGTGCCGACGTCGAGTTCGTCCTCGTTGAGCGCCTCCTCGCCGGTCAGCTCCGGGTCCTCGGGCAGCCACATCAGCGGTGCGAGATGGTCCGGCAGGTCGCTGTCGTCGTAGCGCGCGCGGGCGGTGCACATGTTCAGGTGCCCCATCAGCAACTGCTGCACCTCGTCCGCCTCCGCTGCGCCGTCCCAGGTCGGCGCCTTGCCGCCCCAGACCACGGGCTGCCATTCTTCCGGCGGCACCGTCGATGGCGAGACGGCCAGCGCGGTCAAAAAGCCGTCCAGCGCCTCCAGGTTGAAACCCTTGAAGGGCACGGCGCGCCGGTCGAGGAGGTCGGCGAGGCGTTCGATGCGGTCTTCGTCGAGATAGGGCGGGGCGGAGGTCTTGCTGGACATGGCGATCTGCGGAAGGCGGCGAGGCATGCATGGTAGTCGCGTCGCCGCGGCGGCGGGGCCGGGGGCCGCGCCCGCGTCCTACAATGGACGCTGCTGTCCGCCCTGGCACCGCCATGCATTTTCCGGGTTATCCCTCCAGTCCCCAGCGTTTCCAGGTCCGTCCCGGCATCGCGATGTCCTATCTCGACGAGGGCCCGCGCGACGGCGAGGTCGTGGTCATGGTCCACGGCAATCCGTCTTGGAGCTATTACTGGCGCACGCTGGTGGCAGGGCTGACTCACCCCGCTTCCGGCAAGGGCTACCGCTGCATCGTCCCCGACCACGTCGGCATGGGACTGTCCGACAAGCCCGACGACGCGCCGAACGCGATCCCCCGCTACGACTACACCCTCAAGTCGCGGGTCGAAGACCTTTCCACGCTGCTTGAACACCTCGGCATCGACGGCCCGGTGACGCTGGCGGTGCACGATTGGGGCGGCATGATCGGCTTCGGCTGGGCGCTGTCGCACCAGGCGCAGGTGAATCGGCTGGTGATCCTCAACACCGCGGCCTTCCCGATGCCGGATGCCAAGGCCGTGCCCTGGCAGATCGCGCTGGGCCGCGACTACAACGTTGGCGAGATGGTGATCCGCGGCTTCAACGCGTTTTCCTCCGGCGCGTCGTGGCTGGGCGTGGAGCGGAAGATGCCGGCCGATGTGCGCCGCGCCTATGTCGCGCCCTACGACAGCTGGAAGAACCGCATTTCGACGGTGCGCTTCATGCAGGACATCCCGCTGTCGCCGAAGGACCGGGCCTGGCCGATGCTGGACGAATCCGGCCGGCGCCTGCACGAGTACGCCCGCCTGCCGGTTTTCATCGGCTGGGGGCTGAAGGATTTCGTGTTCGACCGCCATTTCCTCGAGCGCTTCCAGGCCGAGCTGCCGGGCGCGGAGACGATGGCCTTCGATGATGCCGGCCATTACGTGCTGGAAGACAAGCACGAAGTGCTGGTGCCCGCGATCCGCGATTTCCTGGACCGCAACCCGCTCTGATCGCCGGCGCTTGGTGGCCGCTCCCACAGCAGCCAGCCGCAATCAGGCTGCGATCGGCGGCGGCAGGGCGGGCGGCGGGGTGCCGCGGTCGTTGGGGTGGTCGCTGCCGTCGGGGTTGCCGTCGCGGTCGTTGGCCGCGGCTTCGCGCCAGATCCAGTCCGCAGGCGTCAGCGCGGCCAGGCCGTGCGCCGCACGCGCGTTGTCGCACTGGCGGCCGGGTTCGCCGAACTCCCACGAGGCCGCCACGTCGCGGCAGGCCTGTGGGCGCAGCGGATGGATGCTGCAGCGCGAACGGCGACCGATGTCGGCGTCCAGCGCCACGCAGCGCGGCGTGGATCCGCCGGCGGTGCCGCGCATCGCGAGCTCGTGGTTGCGCAGCGGCACCGTCAGCGCCGCCGGCACGTGCCCGCCCAGCACCGGGTCGGCTTCGGACCAGTGCAGGCTCACGCGGAAATGGGCGCAGCAGGCGCCACAGCTGAGGCAGGGATGGGGCACGCGGGCGGGTCGCTGAGTGGCGTGTGCAGGATTTTTCGGCAAGCGCGGGCGGCGCGCAAGGGGTTTCGGAGCGCGCCTGAAGCCACCGCCGGAGAGGGCGCCGGGCTGGCCTATGCTGGTCCGGCACATATCCGCGCCGATCAAGGAGAACCTGATGTCCAGCGCTGCTCGCGTGACCGCCACCTCCACCGCCACCGACTACATCGTCGACTTCACCGATCCCGCCGGGCACCGCTGGCAGGCCGACGAACCGGCGTCTCTGGGCGGCGGCGACACCGCGCCGGATCCCATGCACCTGGTGCTGTCGGCGCTGGGAGGCTGCACGGCGATTACCCTGAAGATGTACGCCGCGCGCAAGCAGTGGCCGTTGGAGGATGTCTCGGTGGAGCTGGTGCTGAACCCCGACGGCAAGCCGGCGGCGGGCAACGACATCCGGCGCGTGGTGACGGTGAAGGGCGACCTTGACGAGGCCCAGCGCGAGCGGCTGCTGCAGATCGCCAACGCCTGTCCGGTGCACAAGCTGCTGGTGGGGGAGATCAGGATCGATACGGCGTTGGGGTGAGGATGGCGGCGAGGTGGCTTTCGCAGCTATAGCTGCTCCCACAACATCCGCCCGTGGGAGCGGCTATAGCCGCGATAGCTGCCAGGGCGGCGCCACAGCCTCAAGGTCCGGCGCCCGCCGCATCCAGCCCCTGCTGCCAGAACGCCGCCTCCAGCCGCGAGGCCTTGCGGAAGATCGCGACCAGTTCCGCGTAGCGGTTCTCGCTGGCATAGCGCCGGCCGAGGTCGTCCAGCCACGCGTGCGCGGCGGCGCCGGCCTGCTGGAAGGCATCGCCGGAGTACTCGGCTATCCAGTCGCGGTAGGGATGGTCGGCAGGAATGGCGTCGATGCCCGCGGGCGTGAGCCGGCGGCCGATCTCGGCATAGCCCAGGGTGCAGGGAATCAGCGCCACCTGCAGGTCGAGCAGGTCGCCCGACATGCCCGTGTCCAGCACGAAACGGGTGTAAGCCACGGTCGCCTGCTGCTCTTCGGTGGCTTCGACGTCGGCGGCCGACAGGCCCCAGCGTTCGCACACGCGCAGGTGCAGGCCCATTTCGTCCAGGATCGCGGCCAGGCCGCCGCGGGCCGCCTGCATGTCGGCCAGGCTGCGGCTCTTGTACGCGGCCAGGGCGTGGGCGCGGGCGAACTGGATCAGGAACAGGTAGTCCTGCACCAGATAGTTGCGAAACGCGGCCGGTGGCAGGCTGCCATCGCCCAGGCCGCGGACGAAGGCGTGGTCGATATAGGCGTTCCAGTCATCGGCGGCGGTGGCCTTCAGGCGTTCGAACAGCGACATGGTCGGGTCTCCGGGACGCGCGGCCCGGCCGCGGGGCCGGCGATTGTCGATCATTGCTGCGCACGGGGCCAACGGGCTGCCAGGGGGCCCGGGCCGGGAGCGCGATGAGTCCGCGATGCGGAGCCTGCAGGATCGCCGACGCGCTGACGCACCGACGCGCCGACGCGCCGACGTGCATGTGCCCCGCGCGTCCGGGCGATAATCCGGCCATGACCGGTTCCTGCAACATCGCCGCCGCGCTGCCGCGGCTGGCGCGCGAGCTGCCCGACCAGGTGGCCATGCGCGCCCCCGGCCGCGACGGCCGCTACGCCACCGCGCTGACCTACGCCCAGCTCGACGCCCGCAGCGACGCCATCGCCGCCGGCCTTGCCGCACGCGGCATCGGCCGCGGCACGCGCACGGTGGTGATGGTGCGGCCGACGCCGGAGTTCTTCCTGCTGATGTACGCGCTGTTCAAGGCCGGCGCGGTGCCGGTGCTGGTGGACCCGGGCATCGACAAGCGGGCGTTGAAGCAGTGCCTGGGCGAGGTGCAGGCCGAGGCCTTCGTCGGCGTTCCGCTGGCGATGTTCGCGCGCGTGCTGCTGGGCTGGGCGAAGTCTGCGCGGCTGCGCGTGACCACCGGCGCGAGGCCGTTGTTCGCGGACGTGACCCTGGCCGAGGTCGAGCGCAGCGGCGCCGACGCGGGCCCGCAGCTGGCCGATACCGCGCCCGATGACGTCGCGGCGATCCTGTTCACCAGCGGCTCCACCGGCGTGCCCAAGGGCGTGGTCTACCGCCACCGTCACTTCGTGGCCCAGATCGACATGTTGGGCGGCATGCTTGGCGTGTCGCCCGGTGGCGTCGACTTCCCGACCTTCCCGCCGTTCGCCCTGTTCGATCCGGCGCTGGGCCTGACGTCGATCATCCCGGACATGGACCCGACGCGGCCGGCGAAGGCCGATCCGCGAAAGCTGCACGCGGCCATCGAGCGCTTCGGCGTGACCCAGCTGTTCGGCTCGCCGGCGCTGATGCGGGTGCTTGCCGAACATGGCAAGCCGCTGCCCACGGTGACGCGCGTGACCTCGGCGGGTGCGCCCGTGCCCGCGGACGTGGTGGCAAAAATGCGCGAACTGCTGCCCGACGACGGACAGTTCTGGACGCCCTACGGCGCCACCGAATGCCTGCCGGTGGCGGTGATCGAAGGCCGCGAACTGGTGACCCTGCGCGAGCGCACCGAAACCGGTGCCGGTACCTGCGTCGGCCGCCCGGTGGCGCCGAACGAGGTGCGCATGATCCGCGTGACCGACGAGGCCATCCCGGAATGGTCCGACGCGCTGCTGGTGAAGGCGGGCCAAGTGGGCGAGATCACCGTTGCCGGACCCACCGCCACCGACACCTACTTCAATCGCGACGCGCAGACCGCGCTGGCGAAAATCCGCGAGGCGGGGAGCTTTTCCGCGGGTGCCGAGGGTGCCGCGGATACCTCCCGCATCGTCCACCGCATGGGCGACCTCGGCTATTTCGACGCCGAAGGCCGCCTCTGGTTCTGCGGCCGCAAATCGCAGCGCGTGGTCACCGCGCAGCGCACGCTGTGCACCGAACAGATCGAGCCGGTCTTCGATACCCATCCCGACGTCCGCCGCACGGCGCTGGTCGGCATCGGCGAACGCGGTGCCCAGCGGCCGCTGCTCTGCGTCGAGCTGCAGCCCGGTATCGACAGGGCCGAACACGCCCGCATCGCCGGTGAGCTGCGCCACCTTGGCGAAGGGTTCGTCCACACCGCGCACGTCGATGCCTTCGCCTTCCACCCTGCGTTTCCCGTCGACATCCGCCACAATGCGAAAATCGGCCGCGAAAAACTGGCCGTCTGGGCCGCGCGCGAGCTGCGCCGCGGCAAGGTCTACGACACGGTGGTGACGCCTGATTGACGCGAGGGAGCACTGAAGTGCGGGTACTGGTGACGGGCGGCGGCGGATTCCTTGGCCAGGCGCTGTGCCGTGGCCTGGTCGAACGCGGACACGAGGTCACGAGCTTCAACCGCGGCCACTACCCGGAGCTTGATGCGCTCGGCGTCCGCCAGCTGCGCGGCGACCTTGCCGACCGCGATGCGGTCATCGCCGCCTGCGCCGGCATGGATGCGGTGCTGCACAACGCCGCGAAAGCCGGTGCCTGGGGCAGCTACGACAGCTATCACCGGGCAAACGTGATGGGCACCGGCAACGTGCTGGCCGGCTGCCGCGAACACTTCGTGCCGAAGCTGGTCTACACCTCGTCGCCTAGCGTGACCCATCGCGCCACGCACCCGGTCGAGGGCGGCACTGCCGACACCGTGCCCTATGGCGACGACCTCAAGGCGCCGTACGCCGCGACCAAGCTGATCGCCGAGAAGGTGGTGCTTGCCGCCAACGACGCGTCCCTGGCCACCGTCGCCCTGCGCCCGCGGCTGATCTGGGGGCCGGGTGACAACCAGCTGGTCCCGCGCCTGGCCGAACGCGCCCGCGCCGGCCGCCTGCGCCTGGTCGGCGGCGGCATGAACCGCATCGACACCACCTATATCGACAACGCCGCGCAGGCCCACTTCGATGCGCTCGACCACCTGGGGCCTGGGGCGACCTGCGCCGGTCGCGCCTACTTCATCAGCAACGGCGAGCCGATGCCCATGCGCGAGATCGTCAACGCGCTGCTGCGCGCGGTCGGTGCGCCCGAAGTCGAGGGCACGCTGCCCTTCGGCCTCGCCTATGCGATCGGCGGCGCCTGCGAGACCGCGTGGCCGCTGCTGCGCCTGCGTTCGGAGCCGCCGATGACCCGCTTCCTGGCCGAGCAGCTCAGCACCACGCACTGGTACGACATGGCGCCGGCCACCCGCGACTTCGGCTACGTGCCCCGGGTGTCGATCGCCGAAGGCCTCGAGCGCCTGGCCCTGTCGCAGCGCGGAACCATCACCTCCTGACGACCCGTGGCCGGCAAGGATGTCGCCAGCCGTCCGCGCTCCGACGGACTGGAGAACCGCCATGCTGAGTTATGCCGTCATCTTCCTGGTCATCGCCCTGATCGCCGCCGTGCTGGGCTTCAGCGGTATCGCGGGTGCCGCCAGCAACATCGCCTGGATCCTGTTCGTCGTGTTCCTGGTGCTGGCCGCGATCTCGTTCTTCCGCGGCAAGCGGGTCTGACCCGCGCCACCGCTGCGCCGCGGCGTCGCGGCGCAGCGGTGGCCCCGTCGGCGGCGCGGTCCGGCGCGCCGGCGCAAGGGGCGCGGCCGCTACAATGCCGGCCATGGCCCGATCCCCTTTTTCGCTCCCCGGCTTGAAGCCGCTGGCCGGCCGCGCGCTGGAATCCGCGCTCAACCGCGCGCTTGCACTCGATGACGACACCCGCCAGGCGCTTGCCCGGCTGGACGGGCGTCACGTCGCCCTGCACCTGGCATCGCCGCCCCTGGCGATGTCGGTGCGCGTGGACGGCGAAGCCCTGCGCGTGGGACCGGTGGCCGACGATGCCAGCCCCGACCTGTCGGTGCGCACCACGCTCGGCGGCCTGCTTGGCCAGCTCCAGGGCATGCTTGGCGGGGCCGACGAGCACGCCACCCCCAGCGGCCGGCTGCGCATCGAAGGCGACGCCGAGCTCGCGCGCGCGCTGCAGCGCCTGGCCTCGCGCTTCGACCCCGACTGGCAGCGGCCCTTCGTCGCCGCCTTCGGCGAGGTCATCGGCGTGCAGGTGGCCAACGGGTTCGCGGCGGCCCTGAAGGGCGCGCGCCGCGCTGGCGAAGGCTTCGCGGCCACCGCCGCCGAATACGTGGTGGAAGAGTCGCGCGACGTCGTCGGCCGCCATGAGCTCGATGCCTTCCACGACGACGTCGACACCCTGCGCGACGACGTCGAACGCATCGCGGCGCGCGTGGCGCGCATGGCGTCAAGCGCGGGAGCAGCCCGGTGAGTTCGGCGATGCACGCCCTGAAGATCGGGCGCGTCCTGCTCCGCTATCGCCTGCACACGCTGTTTGAAGGCACGCCGGTCCAGCGCTGGCTGTGGCTGCTGCGGCCGTTCGTGCCGCGTGCCCCGCGCGGGATCACCGACCTGCCGCGCGGCGCCCGCGTGCGCCTGGCACTGCAGGAGCTGGGCCCGATCTTCGTCAAGTTCGGACAGGTGCTGTCGACCCGCCGCGACCTGGTGCCGGCCGACGTCGCCGACGAACTGGTGCTGTTGCAGGACCAGGTGGCGCCCTTCGACGGCGAAGAGGCGCGCGCCATCGTAGAGCGCGAACTGGAGCGGCCGGTGGCCGAGGCCTTCGCGCGCTTCGACATCGTGCCGCTGGCCTCGGCCTCGGTGGCGCAGGTGCACGCGGCGCAGCTGCCGGGCGTCGATGGCGCGCCCGGCGCCGAGGTCGTGGTCAAGGTGCTGCGTCCCGGCATCGATGCGCGCATCGCCGCCGACATCCGCCTGCTTGAGCGCATCGCCGGCCTGGTCGAGCGCACCCATCCCAGCGCCGACAAGATCCGTCCGCGCGAAGTGGTGGCCGAAGTCGCAGGCACGCTGGCCGCCGAACTCGACCTGCAGCGCGAAGGCGCGAATGCGTCGGTGCTGCGGCGCTTTTGGGCGGACTCGCCCGATCTGTACGTGCCGGCGCCGGTGTGGTCGCACAGCAGCGAGGGCGTGCTGACGCTGGAGCGGGTGCACGGCATTCCCAGTGATGACATCGCGGCGATCGAAGCGGCCGGCATGGATCGCAAGCTGCTTGCCGCCAAGGCGGTGCGCGTGTTCTACACCCAGGTCTTCCGCGACAACTTCTTCCACGCCGATGCGCACGCAGGCAACATCTGGGTGGACAACGATCCGTCGCGGCGGGTCAACCCGCGCTTCATCGCGCTGGATTTCGGCATCGTCGGCCAGCTGTCCGGCGACGACCAGTACTACCTCGCCGAAAACTTCATGGCGATCTTCAACAAGGACTACCGTCGCATCGCCGAGCTGCATGTGCAGGCCGGCTGGATGCCGTCGCACATCCGCCTGGATGAGCTGGAAGCGGCGGTGCGCGGTGTCTGCGAGCCCTATTTCACGCGACCGCTGTCGGAGTTCTCGTTGGGCGAAGTGCTGCTGAAGCTGTTCCGCACCGCACAGCGCTACCAGCTGACCCTGCAGCCGCAGCTGATCCTGCTGCAGAAGACCCTGCTCAACGTCGAAGGCGTGAGCCGGCACCTGGACCCGGAAATCGATATCTGGGCGGTGGCGCGTCCGGTGCTGGAGCGGATCCTTGCGGAGCGCTACAGCCCGCAGCGGCTGGCCGGCGAGTTCCGCAAACGGCTGCCGGAGCTGATCACCCGCGCGCCGGAAATGCCGCGGCTGATGCACGCATGGCTGAGCCAGCAGGTGGAGGGTCGGCACCAGCTGGGCATGCACTCCGCGGAGCTGGCCGAGCTTGTGCAGGTGATGCGCGCGATGCAGCGGCGCACCGTGGCGGCGATCCTGGGCGTGGGCCTGCTGGTGGCGGCGGCGGTGCTGTACGGCCTGGATGCCGGCGGGCCGCGCCTGTGGTCGGTGCCGGCGGCGGCCTGGGTCGCCGGACTCGCCGGACTCTGGGCCATCATTGCCGCCCGCCCCCGGCCGTGAGCAGCTCTCCCAGTAGGAGCAGCTATAGCTGCGACCGCGATCTCCCCGCAACCGAACCCGCTCTTCCCGGTGACGCAGAGGGTGACGCAGTCGCAGCTGTAGCTACTCCTACAAATGCAGGTGCGGATATCCCGTCAGCACACCTTCCCGCGGCTTTGCCGGTCATCCATCTGGAAGACACCTTCGCCGTGGTCGACAAGCCCGCGGGGCTCATGGTCCACGACAGCAAGCTCGCGCGCGGCGAGAGCGACTTCGCCGCCGACCGCCTGCGCGAGCAGTTCGATCGCCCGATCTTCCTCGTCCACCGCCTCGACCGTGCCACCAGCGGCTGCCTGCTGCTGGCTTTCGATCGCGAAACCGCTTCCGCGCTCGGCAAATCCCTGATGGCCGGCGAGGTCGACAAGGGCTATCTCGCGGTCTGCCGTGGCTGGCCCGCGGACGAGGCGTTCACCGTCGACCACCCGCTCGACGGCGGCCCCGGCAAGCCGCAGAAAAAGCCCGCGGTGACGCGTTTCGAACGCCTGGCCACCGCTGAGCTTCCGATCCCGTCCGCCGGGTTCGAGACCTCGCGCTACGCGCTGCTGCGCGCCTGGCCGCAGACCGGGCGCTTCCGCCAGATCCGTCGCCACCTCAAGCACCTCTCGCACCACCTGATCGGCGACACCAGCCACGGCGACGGCCGCCACAACCGCAGCTTCCGCATGCTCGGCATCCACCGCATGCTGCTGCACGCGGAGCAGCTCTCATTCCCGCATCCAGGGGACCCGGCGCGACGCGTGCACGCCGTGGCGCCGCCTGACGCGGAGTTCGCACGCGCGCTGGCATTCTTCACGCAGCCCGCCGATGCCGCGCCGGCTGCCGAGGCGGGACCGCGCTGACCGTCGCGCTGGCCATCGATTCCGGACGCCCATGACCACCACGCCATCCGCCATCGAAATCCCGGAAACCGAGATCATCGAGCGTTTCGTGCGCGCGTCCGGGCCGGGCGGGCAGAACGTCAACAAGGTCGCGACCGCGGTCGAGCTGCGCTTCGACATCGCCAACTCGCCATCCTTGCCCGAAGCAGTGCGCGAGCGGCTGCTCGCAAAGCGCGACCGCCGGCTTACCGACGACGGCGTGCTGGTGCTCAACGCGCAGCGCTTCCGCACCCAGGACCGCAACCGCCAGGACGCGCGCGAGCGGCTGGCGGCGTTCGTCGAGTCCGGGCGCAGGGCGCCCAAGGCACGCGTGCCAACGAAGCCCAGCCGCGCGGCCAAGGCCCGCCGCCTGGATGCCAAGCGCGAGCGTAGTACGATCAAGCGCGGCCGCACGGGGAAGGGCTGGGACTGACGCCACAGGGGGCACATGAGCGGAGCGAAGCACGACATCCTGCCGCCCTTGCCACCGCAGGTGCCGCGGGTGAAGCACAACCGGTTCATGCGGGGGCTCGGACGCAGCATCCTGCGCATCGGCGGCTGGCGCGTGGTCGGCGAGTTTCCCGACGAGCCGCGCGTGGTGCTCATCGCCGCCCCGCACTCGTCCAACTGGGACGGCATCTGGGGCTTTGCGGTCAAGCTTGGCCTGGGCCTGGAGATCAAGCTCCTCGGCAAGCGCGAGCTGTTCTGGTGGCCGCTGGCGCCGCTCCTGCGCAAGCTCGGCGTGATCGCGGTCGATCGCAATCGTTCGGCGGGCGTGGTGGAGCAGATCGCGGCGATGATCCGCGCCCACGACCGGTTCTGGTTCGGGCTGGCGCCGGAGGGCACGCGCAAGCCGGTCGAGCACTGGCGAAGCGGCTTCCTGAAGATCGCCCGCGCCGCCGACGTGCCGGTGCTGCCGGTGTACTTCCACTACCCGGACAAGGTGATCGGCATTGGTGCGCCGTTCCGGGTTGGTGATGACGACGCCACGGAAATGGCGCGCGTGCGTGAGTGGTACCGGCCCTGGCAGGGGCGCAATCGCGGTACGGTCTGATCGGAACGCCGCGCTCCGGCATGGTCGGCGAGGATGAATTCAGGGAGAGCGACATGAAGCGATACGGTCGAAGCGGCACGCTTGCCGCGGTGCTGGCATGCCTGGCTCTAGTGGCCTGCCGGGAAATGGCGGAGGGCGATGGTGCCGCCGGCATCAGCGATGCATCGGGTGCCATGCCCCGGACGCCGGGAGTTGGAACTCCGGTGCTCGCGATCCACGGCGGCGCGGGGGTCGTGCGCGCGGGACTGTCGGCGGCGGACCAGGCGGCCGCGCGCGCGGGGCTTGAGCGCGCGCTGCTCGCGGGTCACGCCAAGCTGCAGGACGGCGCCCCCGCGCTCGACGCCGTGACCGCCGCGATCACCGTGCTCGAGGATGACCCCGCGTTCAACGCGGGGCACGGTGCGGTGTTCACTCATGAGGGTCGCAACGAACTGGACGCCTCGCTCATGGAAGGGCGCAACGGCAACGCTGGCGCTGTGGCCGGCGTGCAGCGCGTTCGCAACCCGATCCTGCTGGCGCGTGCGGTGATGGAGCATTCGCCACACGTGATGATGGCCGGGAGCGGCGCCGAGGAGTTTGCGGCCGGGCAGGGCATCGAGCTGGTGGATCCCGGTTACTTCCGTACCAAACGACGCTGGGAGCAGCTGCAGAGCGCGCTGCGGAAGGACGCCGCGGAGGGCGCTGAAGCTGGAGCCGATCTGCGCGACGGAACGCATGGTCTGAAGTACTTCGGCACCGTCGGTGCGGTGGCCCTCGACAACGCTGGCCATCTCGCCGCCGGCACCTCCACCGGCGGCATGACCAACAAGCGCTGGGGACGCGTGGGCGATGCGCCGATCATCGGCGCCGGCACCTGGGCGGATGCGCGCTGCGCGGTCTCGGGCACCGGCTGGGGCGAGTTCTACATCCGCACCGCCGCGGCGCACGAGGTCTGCGCGCGCGTGCGTCATCTAGGCGAAAGCATCGCGGCCGCAGGTGAAGCGGTGATCAACGGCGAGGTGGTCGCTGCGGGCGGCAATGGCGGCGCGATCGCGCTTGACGCCGCCGGCAACGTCGCCTTCCCCTTCAATACCGAAGGCATGTATCGCGGCTGGATCGGCGCCGACGGCGTGCCGCACGTGGCGGTGTTCGCGGACGAGGTGCTCTCGCTGCCCGGCGAGTAGCGCGTCCGCATCGCGGCCGGGTACGCCCGGCGCCCCGTAACAGCCGGGGCGATCGGGCATCGCGGAGGCTAGGGGGTTCCGTAGCCGCCGAAGCTGCCCGCCGCGCCCGGGAACACCACCGGACTCTCGGCGCCGTCCTTCGCGACCGCGGACACGCCGAAGAACCAGTTGTCGATCACCACGTTCTCCAGCGTGTGCTGGTCGACATCACCGACGTACACGCTGTGCGTCCACTGCGGTTCGGTGGTCCGCCGCCAGTGCAGCCGGTAGCCGGCCAGGTCGGGTGCGAGCGCCGCCGGCGCGCGCGTCCACTTCAGCGTGGTGTCGGCGGTGACCGCGCCTTCGATGGTCACGCCCGCGGGCGGCGGCGGTGCCGAGGCCATGCCGGCGAGGCTCACGGCGTTGAGCGCTGTGAGTTTTGCGGCGTAGTCGAAGTCCACGCCTTCGATCACGTCGCCGTAGGCGATGCCGTTTTCGGTGCGCAGGTCCTGGTGCTGGCGGTCGTAGTTCTCGTTGGTCTCCATCACCCGCACCGCCGGGTAGCCGAGGTCGTTGAACGGCCGGTGGTGGCCACCGCGCCCGAAGCGGTCGAGGCGATAGACCACCATCACGTCGAGCCCGGGCACGTAGAGGTCGGCCATGCGATCGATGTAGCGGGCCAGGTTGCGCGAGGGCGAATCGACTTCGCCGCCGGTGAAGCGGCGCTGGTTCGCCTCGGCCGGCGTCTCGGTCACGCGCGTGCCCTCGGCGAACACGCGCGCGGTGCCGTTGTCGATCACGCCGTTGATGCCGGCGATGTTGCCGATCATGTCGTTGTTGAGCACGGCTTCGATGCGCCAGCCTTCGGCCTGTGCCTTTTCGGCCACGATCTTTCCGCCGAACAGGCCCTGCTCTTCGCCGGACAGCGCCGCATAGACGATGCTGCCGTGGAAGCGGTGCTTCGACAGGACCCGCGCGGCTTCGAGCGTGCCGGCGACGCCGGAGGCGTTGTCGTTGGCACCCGGCGAGTCGGACGTCGCATCCATCACGTCTGACACGCGCGAGTCGATGTCGCCGCTCATGATCACGTAGCGGCCCGGATCGCTGCTGCCGCGCTGGATCGCGAGCACGCTCACCACCTCGGTGGCCTCGGGGATGCGGTCTTCGCCGGAGATCGTGCCGGCAACGTCGACCACTTCAAGGCAGCCGCCGCACTCCGCCGAGATGCGCTCGAACTCGGTGTGGATCCAGCGCCTTGCCGCGCCGATGCCGCGGGTGTCCGACGTCGTGTCCGACAGCGTGTGGCGGGTGCCGAACGACACCAGCTTGCGGATGTCGGCCTCGATGCGCGCGGCCGAGGGTGCGGTGCCGATGTCGTGCAGCAGCGCCTGGGTGGCGGGCGGCGCTGTGGGCGTTTCAGCCGCTGCTGCCGGTGCGACCAGGCAGGCGGACAGGATGGCGATTGGCAGGTGGCGCATGCGCGGGTTCCGGCGTTCGGGAGTAGGCGCAACCGTACGCCATCGGTGATGGCATGTGCGGCACCACGTTGCACGCACGCGGTTGCGCGCGGGCGCGCAGTGCGTGCCAGCGCGCTCAGCGTTCGGAATGCCCGCTGTCCTCGCGGCTTCGGCGCACGAACAGGTCGGGCCTGATCAGGTCCACGAACGCGCGCGCCTGCGGCGACAGCACCTTGCCCTTGCGCACCACCACGCCGTAGCTGCGCGCGGGGAACCAGGCATCGAGCGGGCGGATCGCCAGGCGCTCGGCGTCGGCGTCATCCAGGCAGATCGAGCTCACGATCGAGATCCCCAGGCCCATCGCCACGTACTGCTTGATCACCTCCCAGCCGCCGACCTCCAGCGACACCGTGTAGGGGACCCGCGCCTGCTGGAACACCAGGTCCACCAGGCGCCAGGTCACCTGGCGCTGCGGCGGCAGGATCAGGCCGTGCCTGGAGATGTCCTCGAGCGTCAGCCGCGGCGTGCGCGCCAGCGGATGGTCGCGCGGGGTGATCAGCATCGGCTGGAATGAATACACCGGCACGTAGCTGAGGTCGGCGGGCACGTCGAGCATCGAGCCGACCACCAGCTCCACGGTGTCCGCGCGCAACAGGTCGGTGCCGTCGGCGCTGATGGTGTTGTGCAGGCGCAGGCGCACTTCGGGATGCTGCTCGCGGAAGGCGCCGACGATCCGCGGCAGCAGGTAGAGGATGGTGGAGCTGTTGGCGGCAATTTCCAGCTCGCCTGCGTCCATGCCCGCCAGGGCGTGGCGAAAGGCCGTGGGCAGGGCGTCGATGCCGTCCACCAGCGGCCGCGCCAGTTCGTACAGCGCCTCGCCCGCCGGCGTGGGAAGCAGGCGGCGGCCGTTGCGCTCCAGCAGCGGGGTGCCCATCTCGCGCTCCAGGGCCTGGAGCTGCTGGCTGACGGCGGGCTGGCTGACATACAGGGCCTCGGCCGCGCGTGACACCGAGCCCAGGCGCGCGACCTGGCAGAAGGCCCGCAGCGGTTTCAGGCGGTCACCCTTGTAGGCGAAGCGGGGGGTGCGAACGGGGTCCAAGGCCGCGTCAGTCCTTTCGTATAAGCAGAACTTATCAATCGCATTGTCATATCTGTTTTGTCAAATAGTCGCCCTGCAGGGATGGTGGCTGCCCGATCCCTCGCCGAGGCCGACATGTCCGCAGCCCCCCATCTCACCGTCGCCGATGCCCGGCTCGCGCCCGGCACGGCGGACGCGAGCGACCTGCTAGACGAACGCGCCCTGGCCTTCCTGGCCGGCCTGCACCAGCGCTTCGAAGCGCGCCGCCGCGCCCTGCTCGCGGCCCGCGGCGAGCGCCAGGCCTTCTTCGACGGCGGCGGCCTGCCGGACTTCCGCGCCGACACCCGCGCCATCCGCGAGGGTGACTGGCGGGTGGCGCCGCTGCCGGCCGCGCTGCTCGACCGCCGCGTCGAGATCACCGGCCCGGTCGATCCGAAGATGGTCATCAACGCGCTCAACTCCGGCGCCAGCTGCTACATGGCCGACTTCGAGGACTCGACCGCGCCGACCTGGGACGCCCTGCTCACCGGCCAGCGTTCGCTGCGCGACGCGGTGGCCGGAACGCTGGCCTTCGACGCCGACAGCGGCAAGTCCTACCGGATGAAGCCCGAGGCCGAGCGCGCGGTGCTGATGGTGCGCCCGCGCGGCTGGCACCTGACCGAGAAGCACCTGCTGGTGGATGGGGAGCGCATCAGCGCCAGCCTGTTCGATGCCGGGCTCTTTTGCCTCGAGAACGGCGCCGCGCTGGCAGCCAAGGACCGCGGCCCCTACCTCTACCTGCCCAAGCTGCAGTCGATGGAAGAGGCCGCGCTGTGGAACGAGGTGCTGGCGTACGTGGAACAGGTGCTGGGCCTGCCCGACGGCTGCATCAAGGTCACCGTGCTGGTTGAGACGCTGCCGGCGGTGTTCGAGATGGACGAGATCCTGCACGCCCTGCGCGGCCGCATCGCCGGGCTCAACTGCGGGCGCTGGGACTACATCTTTTCGTACATCAAGACCTTCCGCGCGCATCGCGACCGGGTGCTGCCCGAGCGCGGCCAGGTGGGCATGACCCAGCCCTTCCTGAAGGCGTATTCGGAGCTGCTGGTGCGCACCTGCCACCGCCGCGGCGCGCATGCGATGGGCGGCATGGCGGCGCAGATCCCGATCTCCGGCGACCCGGAGGCGAACGAGGCCGCGCTGGCGCGCGTGCGCGCGGACAAGGAGCGCGAAGCCACGGCCGGGCACGACGGCACCTGGGTCGCGCACCCGGCGCTGGTGCCGATCGCGAAGGAGATCTTCGATGCGGCGATGCCGGGGCCGAACCAGCACGCGGTCATGCGCGAGGACGTTGTTGCCGACCGCGACGTGCTGATCACGCCTTCGCTTGGAACCATCACCCGCGCCGGCTTCGAGGGCAACGTCGAGGTTTGCGTGCGCTACCTCGCCGCCTGGCTCGATGGCAACGGCTGCGTGCCGATCCACTGGCTGATGGAGGACGCGGCCACCGCCGAGATCGCCCGCGCGCAGCTCTGGCAGTGGCTGCACGCCACCGACCGCGGCGGCGAACCGCTGTGCCTGGATGACGGCACCGACATCGACGACTGCCTGTTCGAGCGCGCGCTGCTGAACCTGCCCTCGCGGCTGGCGGCGCAGGGGCCGATGCCCGGCGCCGGCCGCGTTGTCGAAGCCATCAGGATGCTCGAGGAGCTGACGCGCAGCGACAAGCTCGAGGAGTTCCTGACCCTGTCCGCATACGAACGATTGCCGTGAAGCGTTCCTCGACCCCCATGGGAGCAGACTTTCCAGCAGCAGCCTTGTAGCAGCGGCTTTTTAGCAGCGGCCTTTTTTCCAGCAGCTTTTTAGCAGCGGCATTTTTAGCAGCAGATTTTGTAGCAGCAGATTCTGTAGCAGCGGCTTTTGTGGGAGTGGCTATATCCGCGATTCCAGAACCCCGATCGCGGCTATAGCCGCTCCCACAAAAAAGCCGGCCATGTCACCAGGACCGTTCCCATAAGAGCCGGTTCTGCGACTAAAGCCGCTTTCACAAAAACCTCTACCTCATTTCAACGCTGCAGAATTCCACCGGAGATCCACATGAGCACGAAGCTTCCGACCGCCGACGCCATCCGCAACGAGTGGACCACCAGCCCACGCTGGGCCGGCATTACCCGCAACTACACAGCAGATGACGTGGTGCGCCTGCGCGGCACCGTGCACGTCGAGCATTCCCTTGCCCGGCTGGGCGCGGAAAAGCTGTGGACCTCGCTGCATGAACGCGACTACGTCAACGCGCTCGGTGCGCTGACCGGCAACCAGGCCATGCAGCAGGTCAAGGCCGGGCTGAAGGCGATCTACCTCAGTGGCTGGCAGGTGGCGGCCGACGCCAACCTCGCCGGCCAGATGTATCCCGACCAGTCGCTGTATCCGGCCGACTCGGTGCCGGCGGTCGTGAAGCGCATCAACAACACGCTGCTGCGCGCCGACCAGCTGCAGCACGCCGAGGGCGACGATTCGATCGACTTTCTGCAGCCGATCGTGGCCGACGCCGAGGCCGGCTTCGGCGGCGTGCTCAACGCTTTCGAGCTGATGAAGGCGATGATCGAGGCCGGCGCCGCGGGCGTGCACTTCGAAGACCAGTTGGCCAGCGCCAAGAAGTGCGGCCACATGGGCGGCAAGGTGCTGGTGCCGACCCGCGAGGCGGTCGAGAAGCTCAACGCCGCGCGCCTGGCCGCCGACGTCGTGGGCGTGCCGACCCTGATCGTCGCGCGCACCGACGCCGAGGCCGCCGACCTCCTGACCAGCGACATCGACGACAACGATCGTCCGTTCACCACCGGCGAGCGCACGGTCGAAGGCTTCTTCAAGACCCGCAACGGACTCGACCAGGCGATCAGCCGCGGCCTGGCCTATGCGCCCTACGCGGACCTTGTGTGGTGCGAAACCGGCAAGCCCGACCTCGGCTTCGCCCGCGCCTTCGCCGAGGCCGTCCACGAGAAGTATCCCGGCAAGATGCTGGCCTACAACTGCTCGCCGAGCTTCAACTGGAAGCGGAACCTCGATGACGCCACGATCGCGAAGTTCCAGGACGAGATCGCCACCTACGGCTACAAGTTCCAGTTCATCACGCTCGCCGGCTTCCACGCGCTCAACTACTCGATGTTCAACCTGGCCCACGGCTATGCCCGCCGGCAGATGAGCGCGTTCGTGGAGCTGCAGGAGTCGGAGTTCGCGGCCGCCGACAAGGGCTTCACCGCGGTGAAGCACCAGCGCGAGGTGGGCACGGGATATTTCGACGCGGTGACGCAGGCGATCCAGCAGGGCCAATCGTCGACGACGGCGCTGACGGGCTCGACCGAGGAGGAGCAGTTCCAGGAGGCTGTGGCCTGACCAGACTCCCATCAGGGAAGCCCATCAACGTGCATCCCGGACATCGGCAACCGCGAGCGCCGGCCGGGTGCGCGAAGCGGTTGGCCGCGGGGCTGACGGGCGATGGAACGCTACCAGTCGCAGCTGCAACCGGTGCGGGAAGTGCTTGAAGCGGCCGCTATCGCGGTCGACGAATAAACCTGTCCATCTTGATGCAGTCCAGGTCCATCGGGCCGGAGGGGAGGCGCGATCCAGTCGTGCGTTTGTAGTTTGACTTGCATGTAGCTTTCTGGTGTGGTAGCAGCTCCCTCGCAGAAAGGAGTCATGCCATGAATGCGCGGACCATGTTGGCGATGTTGGCGGTTGCAACCGTTCTCCTTGCGTTCGTCGGGCACGCGGAACCACGGCAGTCCGGGTTCTCCGTCCAGGAGGTGTTGAAGGAAGGTGAGCGCGTTGAAGCCAGGCGGGCGACCATCACTACTCCCGCAAATGGCCGGGCCACGGCGGATCGAGTTGTATCCGTGACGGGTGACCAGGACGCTTCCGATTCGCCGGATGCACAAAAAAGCCCCTATGTCTTTGAGATGTATGGAAATGTCGAGCTGAAGATCGATGGCATATCCGCTTATGCGGATGCTGCGCGGTACTATCCCGAGCTGGATACGTTCGTTGCAGAACATGTCAGGTTCCCGGCCGAAATTTCCAGCATTGCGACTATCGTTTGCTCCGGTTCCGGAAATCAGGTCCAGGTCGTGTATCCCAATGGAACAACTGTGGCAGCCAGCAACCACTCTTCCCCATTCAGTCCGGCTGATCCTGCTTGCCAACTACCGTGAAGCGATCATCCGGATGCAGTCGTCCGGATACGCGAGCGAGCACAGTTCGGAGGCCGGGTTCGCCGCCGCCGACGGGGCTTCAGCGCGGTGAAGCACCAGCGCGAGGCGGGCGCGGGCGGGGCTGGAACGGGACGATGCGCGCCTCGGTGACGCGCGCGATGCGCTCGCCGTCCCAGTGGTACTGCAGGTGCGGGCCTTGCCGCACCGGCTTCAGCATGTCGGGATGGAACGCCGCCAGGCAGGTGCCGCCGGGCGCACGCACGCTGTCGTAGACGATGCCGTTGCTGTCGGCCTCGCGCAGTTCTACCGCGAAGCGCTGGCTGGCCGCGTAGCTGTCCGGATCGTGCAGGTCCGGATACCCGCCGCGGACGTCGTGGAAGCGGCCATCGACGTCGCCCAGGTAGCAGCGCATGTCGAGCACGCAGGCGGGCTCGCGGGTGGCGCGCAGGAAGCGTGATTTGTGGAACACGGTTTCGGTTACGGCGGTCTGCTGTTCGCGCGCGCAGTAATACGCGCCGAACCAGCCCGGGGTGAAGCGCGAGCCCTCGGGATTGAGGTGGGTGAACGAGGCCATGATCGGCGTAGTTCCAGGGCCCGCGATGCGTCGCTTTGGCGGCACCAGTTCGATGGCGCCCAGTTCGTCGCGCATTCGCGGGTTGGTCATCGACTCCAGCTCGTGCAGAGCGGCGATGTCGGCCGGATCGGCGATGGCGTCGAACACGCCCACCGGCGGGAAGCGGCTGGACACCACGCGGTAGGCCGGGCGGAAGCGCACCCGGGTGGTCTTCGGGGCTTGCATCAGCCCCAGCCCCGCTGGGCGTCCAGGTACCGGCGGACGACGAACAGGTCCGCGACCTGGCCGCCGAGCATGCGGTCCAGGGCCGAGCGGCCGCCGAACAGTGGCGAAGAGTTGGCGCGGCCGATCCACTCGTCGGCCTGGCGGTCGCTGCTGAAGATGAGGTGCAGCGCCTTGTAGATGCCGAGGACGTAGCTGATTCGCTCCAGCACGTCGTGCGGGAGCTGGCCGGAGAGATCGCGCTTCCAGCGATAGAAGGTGGAGCGGCCGGGGTTGCCGAGCAGCAGGCGTTCCTGATCGTTGTTGAGCTTCCAGAGCGCGGTGATGTTGAAGAAGGCGCGAAGCGCGGGTGCGGCAAGGTCGCGGCGGGCGGGGGCTTCTGCGATGCGTGGCCGGGTCATGTCTCGTGTCCTTCAGGGGACTTGAAGGGAATTTTAGTCCCAATCGGGACTTTGCGCAAATCGGCTCGCCCCGATATCACGCTGCCAGCGGCTGTCCCCGGGGATCGATGCCGCGATAGCCCAGCGCTTCGGCGAGGTGGGCGCTGCCGATGGCGCTGCTGCCGGCAAGATCCGCGATGGTGCGCGCCACCCGCAGGATCCGGTGCATGGCGCGGGCGGAGAGCTGCAGGTTGTCGATGGCCCGTTCGAGCAGGACCTGGTCGGCGGTGGCGAGGCGGCAGTGCGTGCCGGTGGCGGACTGGTCCAGGTGGGCATTGAGTACGCCGGCGCGCTCGAGCTGGACGCTGCGCGCCGCGACGACGCGCTCGCGCACGGCGGCGCTGGATTCCCCGTGGGGCGCGTCCGGGCGGAGCTCGGCGGGAGACACGCGCGGCACGTCGACGTGCAGGTCGATGCGGTCGAGAAGCGGTCCCGATACCCGCATCCGGTAGCGCTGCACGGCGTCCGTGCTGCATTGGCAGCGGCCCGAAGCGTCGCCGGCCCAGCCGCAGGGACAGGGGTTCATCGCCGCGACGAGCTGGAAGCGCGCGGGGAACTCGCTTTGCCGCGCTGCGCGCGAAACGGTGACGGTGCCCGATTCCAGCGGCTGGCGCAGCACTTCCAGCACGTGGCGGCTCCACTCGGGGAGTTCGTCGAGGAACAGGATGCCGTTGTGGGCCAGCGAGATCTCTCCCGGGCGCGGCTCGCTGCCGCCGCCGGCCAGGGCGACGGCGCTTGCGGTGTGGTGTGGCGCCCGGAACGGACGCTGCAGCCAGCGCGCCGGGTCGATGCCGCGGCCGCTGACCGAGGCGATGGCCGCGGTCTCCAGCGCCTCGGCTTCGCTGGCCTCGGGCAGGATGCCGGGCAGGCGGGATGCGAGCAGGGTCTTGCCGCAGCCGGGGCTGCCTGCCAGCAGCAGGTGGTGTCCGCCGGCCGCGGCGATCTCCAGCGCGCGGCGGGCGCGGAGCTGGCCGCGCACGTCGGCAAGGTCGGGCACGCCCGCAGCCGGGCCGGTCGCGGCCGGTCCGGCCTCGGCTTTTGGCAATGGCCGCTGCCCGGTGAGGTGTGCGCAGACTTCCGAAAGCGTACGGGCCACGCGCACCTCGACGCCCCGGGCCAGTGCGGCTTCGGCGCCGTTCACCGCAGGCACCACCAGCACGCGGCCGGCCTCGCCGCAGGCCAGCGCGGCCGGCAGCACGCCGTCGACCGCGCGAAGCTCGCCGGTCAGGCCCAGCTCGCCCAGGAACTCGTGGCCGGCCAGCGCCGAGGCCGGCAGCTGGCCGCTGGCAGCGAGGATGCCCAAGGCAATGGGCAGGTCGAAGCGTCCGCCGCCCTTCGGCAGGTCGGCCGGCGCCAGGTTGACGGTGGTGACCCGCGGAGGAAACTCGAACTGCGCGCAGCGGATGGCGGCGCGCACGCGGTCCTTGGATTCGCGCACCGCCGCCTCGGGCAGGCCGACCATCGACATTCGCGGCAGGCCGCCGCTCATGTAGACCTCGACCGTGACTTCCGGCGCGCGCACGCCGGCGCGTGCACGGCCGTGCACGATCGCAAGCCCCGGCATGGCGGAGGCCCTAGTGCGGCTGCTGCGGCGCGGGCGGCATGGACTGCGCCGCACCGCCCGCGGCCAGCCGGGCTTCCAGCTGCGCCACCTGTGCCTCCAGCACCTCAAGCTTTTCGCGCGTGCGCAGCAGCACCGCGCGCTGGACGTCGAACTCCTCGCGGGTCACCAGGTCCAGGCGCGAGAGCCCCGCCTGGAGCACGGACTTGAAGTTTTCCTGCAGCTCCTCGCGGCCTTCGCGCAGGCCCGGGGGCACCAGGCTGCTGAGGCGGCGGGCGAGGTCGTCGATGTGGCCGAGATCGATCATGGGGGTGTCCTTCCGGTGTTGGCAGCAGTCTGGCCCTGGCACGGGCCTGGCGCCATCGGCCGGGCGCGTGCCGGCATGTGGGAAAAAGCCCGTGCAGCGCGCGGGCCGCGGTATCCTGCGGGCCCTGCAAGCGGAGGCCGCGTGATGAAGATGATCATGGCGATCATCAAGCCGTTCAAGCTCGACGACGTGCGCGAAGCGCTGTCGGAGGCCGGCGTGGCCGGCATCACCGTGACCGAGGTCAAGGGTTTCGGCCGCCAGAAGGGCCACACCGAGCTCTATCGCGGCGCCGAGTACGTGATCGACTTCCTGCCCAAGATCAAGCTCGAGGTCGCGGTCACCGACGACCAGGCGGAGCTGGTCACCGAGGCGATCCTGAAAGCCGCTTCGACCGGCAAGATCGGCGACGGCAAGGTCTTCGTCTACAACCTCGAGCGCGCGGTGCGCATCCGCACCGGCGAGCTGGACGCGGACGCGCTGTAGCCCATCCTGTAGACACCACGCAGGAGCCCTGCAGAGCCCTATGGAGCCCTATGGAGCCCTATGGAGCCCTATGGAGCCTTGCAGCAGCCCTGTGTGGGAGCAGCTATAGCTGCGATCGCTGTTTCCGGCGCTGCAATATTCCGGAGGCGCTGATCGCAGCTATAGCTGCTCCCACAGGTATCCGGCGCGGTCAGGTATCCGGCGTGGCCGTGCCTCAGCCCAGGGCTTCGGCCACGAACGGCGGCAGCACCTGCGCCGCCCTGTGCATGTCGGCGCTGTAGTACTTGGTGTCGAACGCCTTCGCCGACGCGTCCGCCTCGCGGAATCCAAAGCCCCGCCCGCCCTTGCGGGCCAGCGTGCAGCTCCACCAGCCGGTGGGATAGCAGGGCTGCGGGAAGGGCAGGGTCTGGAAGCTGTCGAAGCCGGCCTTGCCCATCTCGGCGCGCATGGCCTGGATCAGCTCCAGCAGCACCAGCGGAGACTCCGACTGCTGCACCAGGATGCCGTCGTCCTTCAGCGCGCGGAAGCAGCTTTCGAAGAAGCGTTTGTTGAACAGTCCCTCGGCCGGACCGACCGGGTCGGTCGAGTCCACGATCACGACGTCGAGCGAGCCCGGCGCGCAGTTCGCCATGTAAGCGATGCCGTCGTCGAACATCACCTCGGCGCGCGGATCGCCGTTGGATTCGCACAGCTCGGGGAAATACTTTTCCGCCATGCGCGTGACCTGCTCGTCGATGTCGCACTGCACCGCGCGCGCAACGCCCGGGTGCTTCAGCACCTCGCGCAGCGTGCCGCAGTCGCCGCCGCCGATGATCACGACGTTCTTCGGGTCGGGATGGGTGAACAGCGCCGGGTGCGTCATCATCTCGTGGTAGAGGAAATTGTCGCGCGTGGTGACCATCATTGCGCCGTCGATGAGCATCACGTTGCCCCAGTCGGTCGATTCGAAGATCTCGATCTTCTGGAACGGCGACTGCACCTCGTCCAGCTTGCGGGTGACCCGGTAGCCGATGGCGGAGCCGGAGGGGTCGAAGTTCTCGTAGAGCCAGGTCGGGGCGGTCATTGCGGGCGTCCGGAAGCGGGATCGAAGGCCGCGGATTGTAGCGGACGGGTCGCGGCGCACCGTTCATGCGGCCCGGATGGCGTGCCGTGCTGACGCCCGACGGCGGCGTCCGGCAGCGGCGCACGCGCAGCATGCAGTGCGGGGCCATGCCGGTCACGGCCGCCGATGCGTGCGAAGGCTAGAATGCGCGCCTCACCCCACGGCTCCGGATTGCGCACATGACCGCATGGTCCATCGACCAGGCCCGCAAGACCTATTCGATCCCGCACTGGTCTTCGGGTTATTTCGACGTCGACGACGCCGGCCGCGTCGTGGTCCGCCCGTGCGGCGCCGGCGGGCCGTCGATCGCGCTGCCCGAGGTCGTCGACCGCGCGCTGGAGCAGGGCGCCAACCTGCCGATGCTGGTGCGCTTCCCCGACGTGCTCGGCGACCGCCTGGGCGCGCTGCAGGCGGCGTTCGCGCAGGCGCAGGCCGACTGGGAGTACGAAGGCGGCTACACCGCGGTCTACCCGATCAAGGTCAACCAGCACCAGGGCGTGGCCGGTACCCTGGCGTCGCACGCCGGTGACGGCTTCGGGCTGGAGGCCGGCAGCAAGCCCGAGCTGATGGCGGTGCTGGCGCTGTCGCGCCCCGGCGGCCTGGTCATCTGCAACGGCTACAAGGACCGCGAATACATTCGCCTGGCGCTGATCGGGCGCAAACTCGGAATGAACGTCTTCATCGTGGTCGAGAAGCCATCCGAGCTGAGGCTGGTGATGGAAGAGTCGAAGGCGCTGGGCGTGGAGCCGGTGCTCGGCGTGCGCATGCGCCTGGCGACGCTTGGCGCGGGCAAGTGGCAGAACTCCGGCGGCGACAAGGCCAAGTTCGGGCTCAGCCCGCGGCAGCTGCTGGACCTGTGGAAGTCGCTGCGCGACGCCGGCATGGGCGATGCGCTGAAGCTGCTGCACTTCCATATGGGCTCGCAGATTTCCAACGTGCGCGACATCGCGCGCGGCATGCGCGAGGCCACGCGTTATTTCGTCGAGCTGTCGCAGCTGGGCGCGGACATCGACTACGTCGACGTCGGCGGCGGCCTCGGCATCGACTACGAGGGCACGCGCTCGCGCAGCTACAACTCGGTCAACTACGGCATGGCCCAGTACGCGTCGAACATCGTCCAGCCGCTGGCCGACGCCTGCGCCGAAGCCGGCCTGCGCCAGCCGCGCATCGTCACCGAGTGCGGCCGCGCGATGACCGCGCACCACGCGGTGCTGGTGGCCAACGTGTCCGAGGTCGAAGCCGCGCCCGAGGGCCGCGTGCCCGATGAGCACGACGACGAGCCCGCGGTGATCCGCCACCTGCGCGAGATCCACGCCGAGCTCGAATCGCGGCCGGCGGTGGAGCTGTTCCACGAGGCCCAGCACCACCACGCCGAGGGCCTGAGCCTGTACGCGCTGGGCCAGCTCGACCTGGTGCACCGCGCGCGCATCGACGACCTGTTCTACGCCATCGCGCACGCGGTCAGGGCGCGCCTGACCTATGACGAGAAGAGCCACCGCCCGCTGCTCGACGAACTCAACGAGCGCCTGGTCGACAAGTACTTCGTCAACTTCAGCGTGTTCGAGTCGATGCCGGACGTCTGGGCGATCGACCAGGTGTTCCCGATCGTGCCGATCGAGCGCCTGGACGAGGCGCCCACGCGCCGCGGCACCATCGCCGACCTGACCTGCGACTCCGACGGCAAGATCGACACCTACGTCCAGAACGAGGACCTGGACAGCTCGATGCCGCTGCATCCGCTGCGCGCGGGCGAGAACTACCGCCTCGGCTTTTTCCTGGTCGGCGCCTACCAGGAGATCCTGGGCGACATCCACAACCTGTTCGGCGACACCGATGTCATCGCGGTCAAGGTCGAGGGCGAGGGCGAGGTCGAGGGCTATGCCATCGTCCGGCAGCGCCGCGGCGACACCACCGACGTGATGCTCGACTACGTGGGCTATGCTCTGGACGACCTTCGCGCGGAATACGACGCCAAGGTCGCCGCCGCGAAACTGCCGGCCGACGAGTCGGCACGCCTGCGCGACGCGCTTGAGGCCGGACTGACCGGCTATACCTATCTGGACGATACCCCGCTGGAATGACGCGGATCCTGTCCGACACCGTTTTTCCCCAAGGAGGCCAAGGCGTGAAGAAGGGCTATGTCGACAACATCGAGGACCGCACCCTCGAAAATACAGATTTCCGCCGCGTGCTCTACACCGGCGCGCACCTGCAGCTGGTGCTGATGTCGCTGCAACCGGGCGAGGAGATCGGCAAGGAAGTGCATCCCGACATCGACCAGTTTTTCCGGGTCGAGCAGGGCAAGGCGACGCTTCTGATCGACGGCGTCAGCCACACGCTGGAGCATGACGACATCGCCATCGTCCCCGCGGGTGCCGAGCACAACGTCATCAACGCCGGCGATGCGCCGCTCAAGCTCTACACCCTGTATGGCCCGCCCGAGCATCGCGACGGCACCGTGCACGCCACCGCGGCGATCGCCGAAGCGCGGCACGAAGCCGATCACTACGACGGCAAGCCGACCGAGTAAGCGGTATCAGGCCGGCGGCGCCTTCCACGGCGCCGCCACCAGCGCCACGCCCAGCAGCACCAGCACGGCGCCGGTGATCCGCGTCCAGTCCGCCGGCCGCTGCGCCTGCAGCACGCCGTAGTGGTCCAGCAGCAGCGAAGCCACCACCTGGCCGAATACCGCCAGGCAGATCGCCGCCGCCGCGCCCACGCGCGGGATCAGCAGGGTGAACACCGCGACGTAGATCGCGCCGAGCACGCCGCCGATCCAGATCCATGCCGGGAAGCGCGCATCGGGCGCCGCGGCCCAGGGCGTGCGCGATGCCAGCAGCCAGCTGCCCAGCACCACGCTGCCGACCAGGAACGAAACGAAGGCCGCCATCACCGGCCCGTGCAGCGCCGTGGCCAGGCGCGCGTTGACCAGGCCCTGCAGCGGCAGCACCGCGCCGATGGCGACGATCGCGAGCATCGCCAGCCACGCGTTCACGGCCTGCGCTCCCTGGCGCCCGCGCCGCGGCCCGCGCATTCCGGCCCGGGCCGGCGCGGACTCACGCGTGCGGATCCCGGTGGATCTGCAGCCCCGCCAGCGACTGGCTCACCGGCATCACTTCCAGGCGGTTGATGTTGAGGTGCGGCGGCAGGTTGGCGATCCACCAGGTCGATTCGGCGATGTCGGCGGCGGTGATCGGCGCGCTGCCGGCGTACAGCGCATCCGATGCCGACTGGTCGCCGCCGGTGCGCACCAGGGTGAACTCGGTCTCCGCCAGCCCCGGCTCCAGCACGCTCACGCGCACGCCGGTTCCGTGCAGGTCCGAGCGCAGGTTCATCGAGAACTGGTCGACGAAGGCCTTGGTCGCGCCGTAGACGTTGCCGCCCGGATACGGATACACGCCCGCGATCGAACCGATGTTGACGATGGCACCGCGGCGTTCGATGAGCGTCGGCAGCAGCCGGTGGGTGACGGCGACCAGGGCGGTGACGTTGGTGTCGATCATCTGCCGCCACTGCGCCAGGTCGCTGGCCTGCGCGGGCGCGGTGCCGAGCGCGAGGCCGGCGTTGTTGACCAGCAGGTCGACGTCGCGAAAGCCTTCCGGGATCGCGTCCATCGCGGCGGCCATGGCGTCGGCGTCGCGGATGTCGAAGCAGGCGGTGTGCACGCGGTCGCGGCCGAGGCGTTCGGCCAGGGCGTCGAGGCGCGCCTGACGACGGCCGGTGACGACCGCGCGCCAGCCATTGGAGACGAAGCGCTCGGCGATCGCGGCGCCGAAGCCGGCGGTGGCGCCGGTGACAAGCAGGGTCTTCATGCCCGGGATTCTACGCCGGCGCCCTGTTGGAGCGGCCTTGGCCGCTCCAACAGAAGACGCTCAGCGGGCGCGGATCGCCAGGGCTTCAAGGCCGCCGTTGCCGAGCTTCTGCTTGGCTTCGGCCAGTTCCGACGCGGTCCCGTAGGGGCCCATGCGCACGCGGTGCATCGCGCGGCCGTCGATCTGTGCGGTCTCCACGCGGGCCACCAGCCCGAGCATCGCGATGCGCGCCTTGAGCGCCTCGGCGTCGTTGTTGCTGGCAAAGGAGCCGGCCTGGAGGATGTAGCGGGCGCCGTCGGCGGTCGCCGCGGCAGGCGGGGTGGCCGTGGCCACCGGCGCCTTCGGTGCCGATGGCGCCGGGTCGGGCGTGGCGGCGTCGGCAAGGTCCGCGGCGTCGGTGCTGCGCTCCTGCTGCTGCCGGGCCGCCCGTTCGCGGGCGAGCAGTTCGTCCTGGCGCGCCTGTTCCGCGCGCGCGCTGGCGGCGAGTTCGGCGTCGGTCATGGCCACTTCCTGGCCGGGAAGCAGGTCGTAGAACTCGTAGCGTGTCTCGGGCGCGGCGGACCCGTCGGCGGCGTCGGCGGCGTCGGCGGCCGGTCGCGGCCGCGCGGAGGGCGCATCGTCGGCGACGCTGTCGCCGGCCTCGGGACTGGCCACGGCGGGGCGCGCGTCCGGATTCGGGGTCGGGCGGAAAAAGCTGGATTCGCCGTCCGGCTTCAGCAGCCGCGGCGCCACCAGCACCACGGCCACCGTCAGCAGGATGCCGATGATCATCCACGCCCAGCCGGGCAGCGGCGCGCTGCTGCCGCTGTTGCGACGGGCCTGGGACTTGCCGCGCTTGACTGCCACTTACATCGCCTCCGGGGCTTGCACGCCCAGTACGTCGAGTCCGTTCGCCAGCACCTGGCGGGTCGCGAGCGCGAGCGCCAGGCGGCCGTCGCGGACATCGGTTTCATCCACCAGGAACTGGTGGTCGTTGTAATACGACTGGAAGGCCTGTGCCAGCTCAAGCAGGTACTGCGCCACCAGGTGCGGCTCCAGAAGCTGCCCGGCCGCGGCCAAGAGTTCCGGCCAGCGGCTGATCGAAGTGACCAGCTCGAGCGTGGCGGAGCTGTCGAGGTCCAGCGCCTGCGCCAGTCCGTTCTCGAGGTCGAAGGCCAGGCCGCGCTCGTCCACCTGCCGCATCAGGCCGCAGATGCGCGCGTGCGAGAGCTGCACGTAATACACCGGGTTGTCGAGCGACTGGCTGCGCGCCAGGTCGATGTCGAACACCAGCTGCGAGTCCGGCTTGCGCGCGACGAGGAACCAGCGCGTCGCGTCGCGGCCGGCCTCGTCGATCAGGTCGCGGAGCGTCAGGTAGCTGCCGGCACGCTTGGAGAGCTTCACCTCTTCGCCGCCGCGCATCACCGTGACCATCTGGTGCAGCACGTATTCCGGGTAGCCCTGCGGGATGCCGGCATCGAGCGCCTGCAGGCCGGCCTTTACCCGGGCCAGCGAGCCGTGGTGATCGGCGCCGAGCTCGGTGATCGCGCGCTCATAGCCGCGCTGCCACTTGCCGAGGTGATAGGCGACGTCGGGCACGAAATAGGTATAGGTGCCGTCGGACTTGCGCATCACGCGGTCCTTGTCGTCACCGAAGGTGGTGCTGCGCAGCCACAGCGCGCCGCCGTCCTCGTAGGTGTGGCCGGCGGCGACCAGCGCGGCCACGGTCTCTTCGACCTTGCCGTCGGCATACAGCGACGACTCCAGGAAATACACGTCGAAGTCGACGCCGAACGCGGCGAGGTCGCCGTGCTGCTCCTTGCGCAGCCAGGCCACGGCGAAGCGGCGGATGGCGTCGAAGTCGTCGGCGTCACCGTTGCCGCTGACCACCTGGCCCTCGACCTCGACGCTGGCGCCGTCCAGGAACGCGCGTGCGACGTCGGCGATGTAGTCGCCGCGGTAGCCGGCTTCGGGCCAGCCGGCGTCGTCGGGCGTGAGGCCTTTCGCGCGCGCCTGCACCGAGTGAGCCAGGTTCTCGATCTGCACGCCGGCATCGTTGTAGTAGTACTCGCGCTTCACGTCCCAGCCGTTGGCGTCGAGCACGCGCGCGATGCAGTCGCCGATCACCGCCGCGCGGCCGTGGCCGACGTGCAGTGGGCCGGTGGGGTTGGCGGAGACGTATTCCACGCCCGCTACGCGGCCCGCGCCGCTGGCATTGCGGCCGTAGGCCGCTCCCTGCGCATGGACTTCGCGCAGCTGGCCCTGCCAGGCGCCAGCGGACAGGCGGAAGTTCAGGAAGCCGGGCCCGGCGATCTCGACCGCGGCGATGTCGCCGCCGGTAGGGATGGCTTCCGCCAGCGCCTGCGCGATCGCGCGCGGATTGCTGCGCGCGGGCTTGGCCAGCAGCATCGCGGCGTTGCTTGAGAAGTCGCCGTGCGCACGGTCCTTGGGCCGCTCGATCACGAAGTCGGGCGTGGCCAGGTCGGCGGGCAGGGTGCCCTGGTCGCGAAGAGTGGCGATGCCCTGTTCAACCAGGGCCTTGAGCGTGGATTTCACTGGGATTCGCAGCGGGAACGTACGGCCGCACATTGTACGCGAGGGGCCCGCCCCGGCCGGCCTGCGGCTGAACCGCCTAGACCCAGCCCCGGGCGGCCAGCGAGACCGGCGCGCCGTCGCCGATCACGAAATGATCCAGCAGGCGCACGTCGACCAGGCGCAGGGCCTGCTTGAGCTGGGCGGTAACCGCGCGGTCGGCGGCGCTGGGCTCGCTGCTGCCGCTGGGGTGGTTGTGGCCGACGATGACCGCGGCCGCATTGTGGCCGAGTGCCCGCCGCACCACTTCGCGCGGATGGACCTCGGCGCCGTCCACGGTGCCGCGGAACAGCTCTTCGAAGGCCAGCGCGCGGTGCCGGGTGTCGAGGAACAGGGCGGCGAAGACCTCGCTCGGATACCCGCGCAGGCGCTGGGCGAAGTAGCGGCCGGCGGCATGCGGATCGGTCAGCGCCTCGCCGCGCTCCAGCCCCGCGGCCATGTGCCGGCTGGCAAGCTCCAGCGCGGCGGCCAGCTGGCAGGCGCTGGCGGGGCCCAGGCCGGGCAGCTTGACCAGCTCCGGCCCTGGAAGGTCCAGCAGGCGCCGCAGTGGGCCGTGCCCGGCAAGCAGCCTGCGCGCAGTCGCGACGGCGTCCAGGCCGCGTACGCCGGAGCCGAGGAACAGCGCCAGCAGCTCCGCGTCCGAAAGCACCGCGGCGCCGCGTGCAAGGAGCTTCTCGCGCGGGCGTTCGCCGCTGGGCCAATCGCGGATGTGCATGGGCGTGCTCCATGAGGGTGGTCGTCGGCCGCCGGTGCATCGCGACAGGGGTGGGGCCGCATGGCTGGCAAAGCGGGGGGCCTGCACCGGCTGCCGACGTGGATCCATTGCACGCGATACGGCCCCGCGCCGCCGCCGGCCCGCCCCGGGCGTTCGGGTAAGCTGTCCGACCGTTCCCGGGTCAGGACACTCCGAACGCGCATGGCCAAGGTCGACAGCCAGCTTGAAGGCGAGCGCATCCTGCTGTGCGTGTGCGGCGGCATCGCCGCGTACAAGTCCGCGGACCTCGTGCGCCGCCTGCAGGACGCCGGCGCGCAGGTGCGGGTCGCGATGACCGGAAGCGCGATGCACTTCGTCGGCGCCACCACCTTCCAGGCGCTGTCCGGCGAGGCCGTCCGCACGTCGCTGTGGGACCCGGCGGCCGAAGCCGCGATGGGCCACATCGAGCTCGCGCGCTGGGCCACGCGCGTGCTGGTGGCGCCGGCCACGGCCAATACGCTGGCCAAGCTTGCCCACGGCCTTGCCGACAACCTCGTCACCACCCTGTGCCTGGCGACCACCGCGCCGCTGGCGCTGGCACCGGCGATGAACCACCGCATGTGGCTGCATCCGGCCACGGTGGCCAACATGGCGCTGCTGCGCGAGCGCGGCGCGCTGGTCATGGATCCGGTCGACGGTCCGCTGGCCGAGGGCGAGTCCGGCCCCGGGCGCATGGCCGAGCCGCTCGACATCGTCGCCGCGCTGGCGGCCGCGAGGGCATGAGCCGGGACCCGCTCGCCGGCCTGCGCGTGGTGGTCAGCGCGGGGCCGACGTTCGAAGACATCGACCCGGTGCGCTTCATCGGCAACCGCAGCAGCGGCAAGACCGGCTTCGCGATCGCCGCCGCGGCAGCGCGGCGCGGCGCGGAGGTGGTGCTGGTGGCCGGCCCGGTCGCACTGGCAACCCCCACGGGCGTGGCGCGCGCCGATGTGCGCTCCGCCGCGCAGATGCACGCGGCCGTGCTCGCCGCCTTGCCGGCCGACATCTACATCGGTGCCGCCGCGGTCGCCGACTTCACTCCCGCCGCGGTCGCCCAAGGCAAGATCAAGAAGCGACCCGGCGAAGACGGCCTGGTGCTGGAACTGGTGCGCACCGCCGACATCCTTGCCGACGTCGCGTCGCACGCGCTGCGCCCGCGGCTGGTCGTCGGTTTCGCGGCCGAGACCAGCGACCTTGACGCCAACGCCCGCGGCAAGCTGCAGCGCAAGCGCGTCGACCTGCTCGCCGCCAACCGCGTCGGTATCGCCGGCAGCGGCTTCGAGTCCGACGACAACACCCTCCATGTCTTCAGCTCCGAAGGCATGCAGGTGCTCGGACCGGCTCCCAAGACCGAACTCGCCTGCGCACTGCTCGACCTCGTCGCCGCGCGCCTGGCCTGATCCGCACATTCCGCCCGCCACGGCGCCTACCAGGACGCATCACGCCATGCAGCACACGCTGGACCTGAAGATCCTCGACCCGCGCATCGGCGGCGACTGGCCGCTGCCGGCGCACGCCACCGAAGGCAGCGCGGGAATGGACCTGCGCGCCGCGATCGACGCGCCGCTCGAACTCGCGGGCGGCGACACCGCGCTGGTGCCGAGCGGCATCGCCATCCATATCGGCGATCCCGGCCTGTGCGCGATGGTGCTGCCGCGCTCGGGCCTCGGCCATCGCCATGGCCTGGTGCTGGGCAACGGCACCGGGCTGATCGACGCCGACTACCAGGGCCCGCTGATGGTCAGCCTCTGGAATCGCTCGCGCGAGGCCTATGTGGTGCAGCCCGGCGACCGCATCGCGCAGCTGGTGCTGGTGCCGGTGGTGCGCGCGGGGCTGCGGGTGGTGGATACTTTTGAACAGAGCGCGCGGGGCACGGGTGGATTTGGCCATACGGGCACGCGCTGAAGGGGGCGACGCAGGCATGGATCTCAAGGTTTCCAACAAGGCACGGCAGGCCGTGATGCAGGCGCGGCCCTTGCTGCTGCTGCTGGCCGGGCTGGTGGTGGTGCTGGCGCTGTGGCTGGCGTGGACGGGCTGGCGGCAGATGCAGGACCAGGCGCGCCGCGACTCGCTTGCCGTCAACCGCGACGCCGTGGCGCAGGCGGTCGCGCGCTCGCTGCAAACCGAGCTCGACCGCCTCGAAGAACGCCTTGCTTCGTCGCCGGTGCGCGACGCGCTGGCGGCCGGCGACTTCGCCGCGGCGGGCGAGGCCCTGGGTCGCGACTGGCCGAACCTCGACCAGGCCGTGATCCAGGACATCACGTTGGCCGATGCCTACGAGGCGATCGACGATGCCGGCTACGGGCGGATCCTCGTCGGCGAAGCCGCGATCGCCGAGGGCAAGCCGGTGCTGTGGGTGGTGCGCGACGGCGGCGCGCCGATGCTGGCCCTGGCCGCGCCTGCGCAGGTGGACGGCACGCCGGTTGCCGTCGCCTACGTGCGCCTGCCGCTGGCCCGCGCCAGTGCCAGCCTGGCCGCCGTGGACGTGCCGGGCTCGACCTATCTCGCGCTCCGCCAGGGCGGCTTCACGCTCGCCGAGCGCGGCGACGCCAGGTACGCCGAATCCGCGGAACGCATGGCGGTGCCGATCGCCGGCAGCGGGATCCGCGTCGCCGCCGGCCTGCCGGCGCGCCCGCAGGCGCTGTTCGGCCTGGCTGCGGTGCCGTCGTTCGTGGTCGCCGGCGTGCTGCTGCTGCTCGGATACCTGTTTGCACGGCTGCCGTCGCTGCTCGGCAGGCCGGAAGATGAAGACGCGGGCGACACACCCACGCTCGAGCAGGCGCTCGAGCTGGGGCCGATGGCCGATGACAGTGCCGTTCCGGCGGCGCCGGTGCGTGACATGGCGCCGGCGGCAGTGGCGATCGACCCCGGCATCTTCCGCGCCTACGACATCCGCGGCATCGTCGGCCAGACGCTCGACGTCGGCGTCGCCGAACTGATCGGCCACGCCATCGGCTCGCTGATGCACGAGCAGGGGCTGAAGGACATCGTGATCGGCCGCGACGGCCGCCTGTCCGGTCCCGACATGGTCGCCGGGCTCACCGCCGGCCTGCGCAAGGCCGGCCGCGACGTCATCGACATCGGCATGGTGCCGACGCCGGTGGTGTATTTCGGTGCCTATCACCTGCGTACCGGCTGCTGCGTGTCGGTGACCGGCAGCCACAACCCGCCCGACTACAACGGCTTCAAGATCGTGGTCGGCGGCGAGACGCTGGCCGGCGATGCGGTCACCGACCTGTACGCGCGCATCGCCGAGGACCGCCTGCACACCGCACCGGCGCCCGGCGGCGTCACCGAGCGCGACATCGCCGATGACTACGTCGAGCGCATCGCCTCCGACGTCCAGATCGACCGCGCGCTGAAGGTGGTGGTCGATGCCGGCAACGGCGTCGCCGGCGAGATCGGGCCGCGCGTGCTCGAAGCCATCGGTGCCACGGTCGAACCCCTGTTCTGCGAGATCGACGGCACCTTCCCCAACCACCATCCGGACCCGAGCGACCCGGACAACCTGGTCGACCTGATCAACATGGTGGAGCGATTCGACGCCGACCTGGGCATCGCCTTCGACGGCGACGGCGATCGCCTGGGCGTGGTCACCAGGAGCGGCGAGAACATCTTCGCCGACCGCCTGCTGATGCTGTTCTCCGCCGACGTGCTGGAGCGCAACCCGGGCGCGGTGATCGTGTACGACGTGAAGTGCACCGGCCGCCTGCAGGGCCACATCCTGCGCCACGGCGGCAGCCCGCTGATGTGGAAGACCGGGCACTCGCTGATCAAGGCCAAGATGCGCGAGACCGAGGCCGAGCTTGCCGGCGAGATGAGCGGGCACTTCTTCTTCGGCGAGCGCTGGTACGGCTTCGACGACGGCATCTACGCCGCCGCGCGCCTGCTCGAGATCCTGGCCTCGCGCACGGAGTCGCCCAGCGAGGTGCTGGCCGCGCTGCCCGCCGGCATCGCCACTCCGGAGATCAAGGTGGATGCCCCCGGCGGCAACCCGCATGCCTTCGTCGAGCGCTTCGTGGCGGAGGCGAAGTTCGAAGGCGGTGCGCGTCCGTCGACCATCGACGGTCTGCGCGTGGATTTCCCGGATGGCTGGGGCCTGGTGCGCGCGTCGAACACCACGCCGGTGCTGGTGCTGCGCTTCGATGCCGACAGCGAGGAGGCGCTGGATCGGATCCGCGGCGAGTTCCGCGAGCAGCTGCTCGCGATCGACCCGGGGCTGCCGCTGCCGTTCTAGCCTGTGGTCCGCGCTGCCATGGCGGCGATCGCGGCCATGGCCGCTCCCACAGGTACATGGGCGGCATGGCCGCTGCTATACAGGTGCATGGGCTGCCATGGCCGCTCCCACAGGTGCAGGGGCGGCCTTGCTGTACGCCTCAGCCGCCCTTCATCGCGCGGTAGCGTGCGAGGGCACCGTCCAGGTCGCTGCCCAGCGATGCGCGATCGACCAGCTGCCGCTCCATGATCGCCTGCTGACGCAGCAGGTCGCCGTGCTGCGACCGGACGCCATCGGCCAGGGGCTTGCCCACCGGCTGTTCAAGCAGCTCGCGCTCCGCGGCCTGGCGCAGCAGCGACAGCAGGCTCTGGCGCAGGTTGGCGATGCTGAGCTCGGAGGTCTTCAGCGACTCCTCCACCAGCAGGATGCGCTCGCCATAGGCGCGGCGCAGGTCGTTCTCGGTGGCATAGGACTCGACCATGGCCAGGTCGCGGCGATGGCGTTCGGCTTCGGCCATCTCGGCCTCGGCGGCGGCGCGGGCGTCGGCCTCGGCGGCCGTGCGCTCATCGCCGGTCAGCGCACGCGGCACGTCCCCGGTGCGGTTGCCGCTTGCGGCGCTGATCTCGGTGCGGGCGCGATCGAGGGCGCTGGCGGGCAGGGTGTCGCCGCAGACCTGGACCCCGCCTTCGTCCCAGCAGTAGAGCTTCTTTTCGGCAGGCGTCTTCTGCGCCACGGCCGCCAGCGGCAGCGTGGCCAGCGCGATGCCGGCGATCCAGTTCATGGTCTTCATCGTGTCCGTCCCCCCGGTCGGCCGCGTCAACCCGCCGCGCTGCCATAGCGCGCGCGGTAGGCGAACAGGCGCTCGCGCTCGTCCGACAGTGTCGCGTTTTCGCCGGTGAACGCAAGCAGGTCGCCGAGGCTGGCGATCGCCACCACCGGCACGCCCTCGTTGGCGGCCACTAGCGCCGCGGCCGAGCGGCGGTCGGTGGAATCGGCGTCGAGCACTTCCTGGCGGTCGAGCGCGATGGCCACGCCGGCCGGCGTGCCGCCGCCGTCGCGGATCAGCGCCAGCGCCTCGCGCACGGCGGTGCCCGCGGTGAGCACGTCATCGACCACCAGCACGCGGCGGCCGGCCAGCGGCGCGCCGACCAGGCTGCCGCCTTCGCCATGCGCCTTGGCTTCCTTGCGGTTGTAGGCCAGCGGCAGGTCGCGGCCGCGGCCTGCGTATTCGCAGGCGAGCGCAGTGGCCAGCGGGATGCCCTTGTAGGCCGGGCCGAACAGCAGGTCGAAGTCGAGGCCGGCGGCGTCGATGGCGTCGGCATAGCAGCCCGCGAGCGCCGCCAGCGTCGCCCCGGAGTCGAAGCGGCCGGCATTGAAGAAGTAGGGGCTGGTGCGGCCGGACTTCAGCGTGAACTCGCCGAAGCGCAGCGCTTCGGCCGCCAGTGCCAGCTGCAGGAACCGGGAGCGGTGATCGGACATGGCGTGTGCAGGCGGCCGCGGCGGGGTGGCCATGTTAGCAACCCCGCCGGGGTTGACCTCCGTCAACAGGCCTTCGCCGGCACTGGCCTATGGTGGATCGTGACGATGGCCTGGATACGGAGACGCGTGATGCTCGTTCGGACGAAGCTCGTGGTGTCGATTGCCCTGGCGCTGGTGGTGGCCACCGGTTGCGGACAGAGCGGTGGCGACGGGGCGGATACAGGCGCGGCCGGCGCCCCCACTGCCGACGTGGCCGCCACTGATGCCGCTGGTGCCGCGGCCCCGGCCGGACCCGCGGCCGTAACTGCCGATGCGGCCGCGGCCGGTGGCGTGCCGGGCACGGCGGAGACCGCGCAGGCGGCGGAGCCGGCGGTGGCCGGCGATGTCGATGGCGATCCGCTGCGGGCCATGGCCACGGCCATGTTCGGCACGATCCCCGCCAGCGTCGACGAACTCCGCGGCAAGCCGCTGGTCGCCCGCCAGGTCGAGCTGGGTCGCATGCTCTGGTTCGAACCGCGGCTTTCCCAGAGCCACCTGATCACCTGCAATACCTGCCACAGCCTCGGCACCGGCGGTGCCGACAACGTGCCGGTCTCGATCGGGCACGGCTGGCAGAAGGGCCCGCGCAATTCGCCGACCATGCTCAACGCCGTGTTCAACGCCGCCCAGTTCTGGGACGGCCGCGCCGCGGACCTGGCCGAACAGGCCAAGGGGCCGGTGCAGGCGAGCGTGGAAATGAACAGCACGCCCGAGCTCGTGGTCAGGACCCTGCAGAGCATTCCCGAATACGTGGACCGGTTCGGCGAAGCCTTCCCCGGCGAACGCCCGGTGAGCTTCGACAACATGGCGCTGGCGCTGGAGGCCTTCGAGGCCACGCTGGTAACGCCGGATGCGCGCTTCGACCGCTGGGTCCTGGGCGACGACAGCGCGATGGACGCGACCGAGCGCCGTGGCCTGGAGCTGTTCGTCAGCAGCGGCTGCGCGTCCTGCCACAACGGCCGCAACTTCGGCGGCCAGACCTACTTCCCGTTCGGGGTGATCGAGCGCCCTGGCGCGGAGATCCTGCCCGAGGGCGACAAGGGCCGGTTCACCGTCACCAATACCGCGACCGACGAATACGTCTTCCGTGCCTCGCCGCTGCGCAACGTCGAGCTGACCGCGCCCTATTTCCACAGCGGCCAGGTGTGGAGCCTGGAACAGGCGGTGGCGATCATGGGCACCGCGCAGCTGGGCCGCGAGCTTGACCAGGAGGAGTCCGGCGCCATCGCCGCCTTCCTGCGCACGCTGACCGGGCGCCAGCCGGTGGTGGAGTACCCGGTCCTGCCGCCGAGCACGCCGGAAACACCCAGGCCGGTCGCGATGTAACGCGCGTGCCCGCGCACTGCCGGCGGCCGTGCCGGCGGTGCGCTAACCTTGCCGGTCCGCGGGCCCGTGCCCGCCGCATCCGTCATGACACCGGCACACCATGCGCATCATCAGCTTCAACGCGAACGGCATCCGCTCGGCCGCCAGCAAGGGTTTCTTCGACTGGTTCCGCGCCCAGGACGCCGACATCCTTTGCGTGCAGGAAACCAAGGCCCAGGAGCACCAGCTCCTGGCCGCGGACGGCGATGGCCTCAACTCCGAGTTCCTTCCCGACGGCTACAAGGCCTGGTTCAAGGACGCGAGCACGAAGAAGGGCTACAGCGGCGTGGCGATCTACAGCCGCCGCGAGCCCGACGAGGTGCGCACCGCGCTCGGCTGGGCGCCATTCGATGACGAAGGCCGTTACATCGAGGCGCGCTTCGGCAATTTGAGCGTGGTGTCGTTCTACATCCCGTCGGGCTCGTCCGGCGAGCTGCGCCAGGGCTTCAAGTTCGAAGTCATGGACTGGCTGCGGCCGATCCTCGACCAGTGGCTGGCCAGCGGCCGCGACTACGTGCTGTGCGGCGACTGGAACATCGTGCGTTCGCGCAACGACATCAAAAACTGGACCGGCAACCAGAAGAATTCCGGCTGCCTGCCGCCCGAGCGCGCCTGGCTGAACACGATGATCGCCGACGCCTGCGGCGACGGACTGAGCGAGGCGCCGGGGCATGGCTGGGGCGACGCCCTGCGCATGCTGCGGCCCGACGCGGCGGACGAATACACCTGGTGGAGCAACCGCGGCGCCGCGCGCGCCAAGAACGTCGGCTGGCGCATCGACTACCAGTTCGCGACCCCGGCGCTGGCGAAGCGGGTCGAAGCCTGCGCGGTCCATGGCGAGCCGCGCTTCTCGGACCATGCGCCGCTGGTCGTGGACTACCGCGAGTGAGCACGGCCGAAGGCGCCGGCGTGCCGCGGAAGCCGTCCGCCTGGCGCGCGTTCGCGCAGCCATCGGCGCGGATCATGTTCTTCTTCGGTTTCGCGTCCGGACTGCCCTTCCTGCTGGTCGCCGGCACGCTGGCCTACTGGCTCCGCGACGGCGGGCTGGAGCTGCGCGAGATCACCATGATCGCCAGCGCCGGCCTGGCGTATTCGTTCAAGTTCGTCTGGGCGCCGCTGGTCGATCGCTGGCGGCTGCCGCTGCTCGGCCGCTTCGGGCAGCGCCGCGGCTGGCTGCTGCTGGCGATGGCCTGCGTGATGATCGGGCTGCTGGCGATGTCGGCGCTGACGCCCGAGCGGCTGGCGGTTTTCGTGGCGCTGACGCTGTTCGTGGCATTTTCCGGCGCCACGCTCGACATCGCGGTGGACGCCTACCGCGTCGAGATCGCGCCCGCCTCCGAGCAGGGCGCGCTGGTGGCGACCTATTCGCTGGGCTACCGGATCGCGCTGATCGTGTCCGGCGCGCTGGCGCTGGTGCTGGCCGACCATGCCGCGTGGGCGAACGTGTACCGGGTGATGGCGGCCTGCATGCTGGTGCCGATGGTGGCCTGCCTGCTGGCGACCGAGCCCGCCGTGGTCCGCGTGCGCACCCGGGGCTGGGCGGCCGGGCTGCGCGAAGGCGTGGTCGAGCCCTTCGCCGACTTCTTCCGCCGCTTCGGCAGCGGCATCGGCCTGGTGGTGCTGCTCTTCATCCTGTCGATCAAGATTTCCGACCAGGCGATCGTCGGCGGCATCATCGGCCCGTTCTACCTCGACCAGGGCTTCAGCAAGACCGAGATCGCCGCGGTGACCAAGGTCTACGGCATCTGGGTGGGAATCGCGGGTGCCTTCCTCGGCGGCGTGGCGGTCGCGCGCTGGGGCATCCACTGGCCGCTGCTGGCGGCGATCATCCTCGGCGCGGCCAGCAATCTGCTGTACCTGGCGCTGATCGGCGCCAACGGCGACATCGGCCTGCTGACCCTGGTGATTTCGGGCGAGAACCTGGCCCAGGGCTTCCTCGGCACCGCCGCGGTCGCCTACCTGTCGGCACTGGTCAACCAGCGCTACACCGCGACGCAGTACGCGCTGTTCTCGTCGTTCATCATGCTGCCCGGCAAGGTGCTGGGCTTTTTCTCGGGCGCCATCGTCGAGACCAGCACCGGGGGCTATGCGACCTATTTCCTGATCACCGCGGTGGTGGCTGTGCCGGCGGTGCTGCTGTTTTTCTGGCTGAAGCCGCGGCTGCGCCTGGGCGACGAGGCGGGGGCTGTCGCCGAGGACGCCCGGTGAGCGCGTGCCGGGCCTTGCCGATCCGCGCGCGTCGTCGTATCTATGGCACGTTGCCATGAACGATGGTGATTGGACCGGAGCCATGACCGACATCGTGCTCAAGGACATCGACGAAGTGCTGCTTGAACGCATCAAGCGCGTCGCCGACCGCCGCGGCTGGGCGCTGTCGCACGCACTGCTGCAGCTGCTGGAGCGCGGCCTGTACGCGGCCGAAGGCGACGGCAAGCTCAGCTTCGACAACTCCGAGGCCGACGTGCTGCAGGCCGCGATCGCGGCCCTGGAAAGCGTGCCCGACGGCGATTTCTCGATGATCGGCCAGCTCCCCCAGTAGGAGCAGCTATAGCTGCGACCGGGATCTCCGGCCGGAGCCCGATCCCATCCGGTGGTCGCAGCTATAGCTGGTCCTGCAGGGCGCCGCTGGTCGCAGCTATAGCTGCTCCTACAGGGCGGGGCTGGTCGCAGCTATAGCTGCTCCTACAGGACGCCCGATCACGCCTGGTGGATGGCGCCAAGGATCCGCGGCCCCGCGGCGCCGGTGACGCTGGCGAGGTTGCCCGGCCGTCCGGCCAGGGTCTCGCGCGCCAGCCAGGCAAAGGCCATGGCCTCGATCGCATCGGGGTCCAGTCCGTGCGCGGCGCTGGATTCAACCGCGATGCCCGGCATCTCCGCCGCCAGCGCCTGGATCAGGCGCGGATTGTGCACGCCGCCGCCGCAGGCGATCACGCGCGTGGTGCCGGGCTGGGTCGCGCGCAGGGCGTCGGCCACGGTGCGCGCGGTCAGCGCGAGCAGGGTGGCCTGGACGTCGGCCGGTGATTGCGTGCCCGCCAGCCGCGACTCCACCCAGCCGAGGTGGAACGCGTCGCGCCCGGTGGACTTCGGCGGCGGCAGGGCGAACCAGGGTTCGTCCAGCAGGCGTGCCAGCAGTGCGGCGTCGGCCCGGCCCTCGGCGGCGAACGCGCCACCGGCGTCGAAGGCCTTGCCGCGGTGGCGCAGGCACCAGGCGTCCATCAGGCCGTTGGCCGGGCCGGTGTCGAAGCCGCGCACCGGTCCTTCGCCGGGCAGCAGGGTGAGGTTGGCGATGCCGCCGAGGTTGAGCACCGCGCGCGATTCGGCGGGATCGTGCAGCAGCGCCGCGTGCAGCGCCGGGACCAGCGGCGCGCCGTGGCCACCGGCGGCCACGTCGCGACGGCGGAAGTCGGCCACGGTGGTGATGCCGGTGCGCTCGGCGATGGTCGCCGCGCAGCCGAGCTGCAGGCTGAAGGGCAGGGAGCCGTGCGGGCGGTGGCGCAGCGTCTGTCCGTGCGAACCGATGGCGGCGACGGTTGCCGGGTCGGTGTCCGAGTCGGCCAGCGCGTGCTGCGCGGCGGCGGCGAAGGCGCGTCCGATGGCGACGTCAAGCTCGCCCACGGCGTCCAGCGACAGCAGCGCGTCTTCCTGGCCGAGCGCTACCAGCCGTTCGCGCAGGACCGGCTCCCAGGCATAGGTGCGTGCGAAGCGCAGCGCCGGGCGCGTGCCGGCGGCGGCGTCGTCGAAGTCGACCAGCGCGGCGTCGATGCCGTCGGCGCTGGTGCCCGAGATCAGCCCGAGGAAGCGCTGCCGACCGGCCATGCGTGAAGCCCCCTGTGGCGCCGCGTGGGCGGCGCGGCGATCAGCCCTGTCCGCGGCCGGACGGCGCGTCGCGCTTTGCCTCGGCCACGCGGGTGCCATCCGCGGCATCCGGCACCTGGGCGTAGATGATGTCTTCGACGGTGCGGATGCGCGCCAGCGCCGGCCCGGTCTGGGCGTGGAAGGCGGCCAGCGCGACGCCCTTAAGCGGCTCGGGCTCGGGCATGGTGTGCTGCAGCGGGTTGCGGTGCACGCCGTTGATGCGGAATTCGTAGTGCAGGTGCGGGCCGGTGGACAGGCCGGTGCTGCCGACGCGGCCGATCACCGTGCCCTGGCTGACGCGCTGCCCCTGGCGGATGTTGCCGAAGCCGGACATGTGCGCGTACAGCGTGGTGTAGCCGCGGCCGTGGTCGAGGATCACGGTGTTGCCGTAGCCGCCACGCCAGCCCTTGAACTGCACGCGGGCGTCGCCGGCGGCCATGATCGGCGTGCCGGTGCGCGCGGCGTAGTCCACGCCCTTGTGCTGGCGCACGCTGCCGCTCACCGGGTGCCTGCGCGAGCCGAAGCGCGAACTCAGGCGCGCGTACTGGATCGGCATGCGGATGAAGCTCTTCTTCAGCGGCCGGCCTTCGGCGTTGTAGTACTCGGTCTTGCCGTCCTGCTCGAAGCGGAACGCGGTGAACGGTTTGTTCTTCGCCGTGAACACAGCGGCCAGGACCTTGCCGGTGCGCAGCAGCTCGCCCTCGCGGTAGACCTGCTCGACGACCACGCTGAAGCGGTCGTTCCGGGTGACGTCGGTGTTGAAATCGATGTCGTACTGGAAGATCTCGTCGGTCAGCATGTTGATGCTGGAACCCGACAGCCCGAGCTTGCGCGCGGAGTGGAATAGCGAGCGGCCGACCTTGCCGCTGACCACGGAGGTGCGGACCTCGATGGGGCGCTCGATGACGGTTTCAACGACCTTGCCGGCCTCCAGCGCGAGCTCGACGCGCTCGGCTTCGCCGCGGTCATAGCGCAAGGCGTGCAGGCTGCCGCGGCCACCGTTCGCCGGGGACGGATTGAAGGCGAAGCCCAGCTGGGCGCCCGGGCGAAGCCGGGTCAGGGCATCGCGCGCGCCGGGCTGCTCGAGAAGCGCGTGCATGGTGCTGGCCGGGATGCCCAGTTCGTCGAAGATGGCGCCAAGGGTCTGGCCCTTTTCCACCGTCACCGGCATCCAGCTGGCGGCCGCCGCTTCCGGCTCCGGCTGCACGGGAAGCACCGGCAGCGACAGCGAGAGGGTGGTCAGGCGCGCGCTGTGCGGCACGTCGACGGCGGTATTGAAACCGGGCACGATGGCCAGCAGCAGGGCGCCCGCGGTGGCCACGAGGCTGGCATGGGCCCACTGGCGGCGCGACCAGCGGCGGTTGCCGATGGTTTCGGTGGCGATGTCGGCCTGGTGGTTGCTGAATTCGGTTTGGCGCGTGAGTTCGCGCAGGTTCTCGAGGCGGATGCGCTGGCTGCGCAGGTCTTCGGACTGGGGCGATTCGGGCGTGGTCATAAGCGGATCGGACCCCCGGGCCCGTGCGTGACGGGCGCGTCACGGAGCCACCATAATCACGCTAAGACCATGCGTCAAACGATTGATGCGACTGGAATTTCCCCCGGGCAATAATTTAACTTGCCGTTAACACGCACTTGAACCCGCGTCACATTTTCACATCGTCATGACGCTCAGCCGGACTCGACCCTTGTCACAGAATTCCCAAGACCACGCCCTCCAAGCAGACGGCCTCGAACTGATCGCCCGCGGCACCGACGAAATCCTCAAGCGCGAGGAGCTCGAGGCCCGACTCGCCTCCGGCCGCGCCCTGCGGGTCAAGGCGGGATTCGACCCGACCGCCCCCGACCTGCATATCGGCCACACCGTGCTGCTCAACAAGATGCGCCAGTTCCAGGACCTGGGGCACACGGTGGTGTTCCTGATCGGCGACTTCACCGGGATGATCGGCGACCCCTCGGGCAAGAGCGCGACACGCAGGCCGTTGACGCGCGAGGACGTGCTGGCCAACGCGAAGACCTACCAGGACCAGGTGTTCAAGGTGCTGGACCGCGAGCGCACCGAGGTCCGCTTCAACTCCGAGTGGTTCGGGAAAATGGGTGCGGCCGACATGATCCGCCTGGCTGGCCAGCACACCGTGGCGCGCATGCTCGAGCGCGACGACTTCGCCAAGCGCTATGCGGCGCAGCAGTCGATCGCGATCCACGAATTCCTCTACCCGCTGGTGCAGGGCTACGACTCGGTGGCGCTTCAGGCCGACGTCGAGCTCGGCGGCACCGACCAGAAATTCAACCTGCTGATGGGCCGCGGCCTGCAGGAGCACTACGGTCAGAAGCCGCAGGTGGTGCTGACGATGCCGCTGCTGGTGGGCCTGGACGGCGTCAACAAGATGTCCAAATCGCTCGGCAACTACATCGGCGTGACCGATCCGGCGATCGACATCGTCAACAAGAGCATGAAGATCGGCGACGACCTGATGTGGGACTGGATCGAGCTCTTGAGCTTCGACATCGGCATCGAAGAGGCGACGCGGCTGAAGGCGGACGTGGCATCCGGAGCGCTGAATCCGCGCGAGGTGAAGCTGCGCCTGGCGCGCGAGCTGGCCACGCGCTTCCACGACGCGGCAGCGGCGGACACCGCGATCGCAGGCTGGCACGCGGCGGTGACGGGGCAGGGCGACACTTCGCTGCTTCCGCTGCAGGACGTGGCGGTGCCGGCCGACGGCCTGCGCATCGCCGCGCTGCTGACTGCGGCGGGGATCACGCCGTCGAACTCGGAGGCCAATCGCAAGCTGAAGGAGCGCGCGGTGAAGGTGGACGGCACGGTGGTCGATGATGCCGGCACCACGTTCGCGCCCGGCTTCGAAGGCGTGCTGCAGGTCGGCAAGCGCAACTTCGCGCGGGTGAGGCTGGTGAACGCGGCTGGTTGAGAGCTGTCGCGGTGGGCGAATCTGGTCGGGTGCTTGCGGTGCGGGGTCGCAGCTTTAGCTGCTCCTAAAAAAGCCGCGATGCCGGAAATGAAGACGGCGCCCTGGGGCGCCGTCGTCGTGTTGCGGAAAGGTGCGGGTCGATGGCGACCCGCCGCGTTCCGCAGGGTCAGTCGCCGCCGCCGGCGCGCATGTCGTCGCGCGCGGCCTTGAAGGCGTTGCCTTCGTACCAGTTCGGCCAGCTGCCGTCGTCGGACAGGGTGCGGCCGACGCCGTAGAGCACCTCGAGGTCCTGCAGCACGCCGTCGAGGTTCCACGACGGGTCGAACTCGTCCGCCGGCTTGTGGTACGCGACCTCGCCGTAGCGCTTCGCGTACGCGGCGCCGGCGTCCGTGCCGCCGTCGAGCAGGTCGTCGCCACCCTTGGCGTACAGCGCCGGCACGCCGGCCTTGGCGTAGTTGAAGTGATCGGAGCGGAAGAAGAAGCCGCCGGCCGGGTTGCCTTCGGCGACGATCACCCGCTCCTGGCCGTCGGTGAAGGTTTTCAGCACGTCCTCGAGCTCCGAGTTGCCCTTGCCGACCACGACCATGTCGCGCGACGGACCGGCGACGCTCATCGCGTCGAGGTTGATCACGGCGACGGTGTCCTCCAGCGGGAACGCGGGGTGTGCGACCTGGTACTTGGAGCCCAGCAGGCCCGATTCTTCCAGGGTCACGGCCACGAACGCGATCGAACGCTTGGGCTGGCCGTCGGCCTTGAACTTCTCCGCGATCTCGATGATGCCGGCGATGCCGGTGGCGTTGTCGATGGCGCCGTTGTAGATCGTGTCGCCTTCGCCCTCGTGGGTGCCCAGGTGGTCCCAGTGGCCCATGTAGACGATGGCTTCGTCGGGCGCTTCACTGCCGCGCAGCACGCCGATGACGTTGCGCGACGAGCTTTCCCTGGTGGTGCTGGCGAGGTCGAAGGACACGCGCGCGTCCAGCGGCACGGCGCTGAAGCCGCGCTGGTTGGCGGCGGTGTACAGCGCCTCCAGATCCTGGCCGGCATCGGCGAAAAGCTGCGTCGCGGCTTCGGCGCTCAGCCAGCCCTGGGCCGGCAGGCGCGGCTCCGGATCGTCTGAAGCGCGGAGGTCGAACTGCGGGCCGGACCACGAATTCTTGACCACGTCCCAGCCGTAGGACGCGCCGGCGGTGTCGTGGATGATCAGCGCGGCGGCGGCGCCCTTGCGCGCGGCCTCTTCGAACTTGTAGGTCCAGCGGCCGTAGTAGGTCATGCGCTCGCCTTCGAACAGCGAGTCGTCCTTGGCGTGGAAGCCCGGGTCGTTGACCAGGATGACCACGGTCTTGCCGGTGACGTCGATGCCGGCATAGTCGTTCCAGCCCAGCTCCGGCGCGTCCACGCCGTAGCCCACGAACACCAGGTCGCTGTCGGCGACCTTGACCTCGGCCTCGCCGGTGCGGGTGCCGATCACCATGTCGGTGCCGAACGCGAGCTCGCGGGGCTCGCCGGCGACCTCCATGTGCAGCACGGTGGATTCGTCGGCGGTGGTCTCGACCATCGGCACGGTCTGGAAGAAGCTGCCGTCGTCGCCGCCGGGTTCCAGCCCGATGCGCTCGTACTGCGCCTTGATGTATTCAACGGTCATCTCGCCGCCGGGCGAGCCGGGCGCACGGCCCTGGAACTCATCGGAGGACAGCGTCTTCACCATCTCGGCGAAGTCGTCCTTGCTCAGCTCCGGGCTGAACGCGTGCGTGGAGGCGGTCGCGGCCGGCGCATCGCCGGTGTTGGCCGCGGTGCCGGCGGCGGCGGGCTCGCCGTTGCCGCACGCGGCCAGGGCGGTGGCCACGGCGAGGCTGAGCACAAGGTGGGTCGGTCGCATTCGTCGGGTCCTGCAGAAGTGGAATCCCCGATTCTATGCGTTCGGCGCCCTGCGGGGGCGCGGGCTTCAGTCGCTGGCGCGGGGCGGCGCGGTCGCCGTCGAATAGGGCACCGGCGTGGCGCCGCTGATCTCGCCGACGCGTGCGCTGTCGTGCACGTACAGCGTGACCTCGCGTTCGAACTCCAGGGGGCCATCGACCACGGCGCCCGGTCCGATGATGATCCGCTGGCGGCGGGTGCTGATGCGGATCGGCATCCAGTTGGCGCTGGGCTTGTCGACGTGCAGGCGTCCGCGCACGTGCGAGCCGGCGCCGATGGTCACGTTGCCGCTGCTGGTGGTGACGTCGCCGGCCACGACCGTCGCGACCAGGCCGATGGCACCGTTGACGGTCTCGACGTCGCCCTCGACCTCGCCGCCGCGTCCGATGAACACACTGCCGTTGACGGTTTCCACGCTGCCGCCGATGCGCGCGCGTTCGCCCGCGTGGATGCCGCCGTTGACCGTCGACAGTCCGCCGCTCGCGATGTCGTTGCCGGCGCGGATGGCGCCGTTCACCGTGCTGGCGTCGCCGCTGCGGGCGCCATCGTCCAGGGTGATGCTGCCGTTGACGGTTTCCAGCCGGCCGTACTCGCTGCCGGCATGGGCGGTGATCGCGCCGTTGACGCGGTTGATGTCTTCGGCGGCCAGCGCGGAGCCGGCGGCGAGCGCGGCGATGAAAAGAAGGGCGAACCGGGGAGTCTGGCGGATGTCCATGGCCCGAGTCTGCGCCGGCCGGCGCTACAATGCATGCGTCCAACGTCACAGGGTCGAACGTCGTGCCTGAGCCCGATTCCGTCCGCCGGCCGAAGCCGGTGGTGCTGCTGATCCTCGACGGCTGGGGCCATCGCGACGATCCCCGCGACAACGCGCTGGCGCTCGCCGACATCCCCAACTGGCGGCGCCTGTCCGCGGCGCATCCGACCACCCTGGTGCACACCGAAGGCACCCACGTCGGCCTGCCCGACGGGCAGATGGGCAACTCCGAGGTCGGGCACATGAACATCGGCGCCGGACGCGTGGTCTACCAGGACCTGACCCGGGTCGACGCCGCGATCGCCGACGGCAGCTTCTTCGCCAACGACGGCCTGCGCGCGGCATGCGCCGCGGTGAACGCTTCGGGCGGCACCCTGCACGTCATGGGCCTGCTCTCGCCCGGCGGCGTGCACAGCCATGAAGCGCACGTGCTGGCGATGCTTGAGCTGGCGAAGCGCGAAGGCGTGGCCCGCGTCGCCGTGCACGCGTTCACCGACGGCCGCGACATGCCCCCGCGCTCGGCCGCGCCCAGCCTGCGCGCGCTGGCCGATGCCTGCGCGCTGCATGGCAATGCGCGCATCGCCAGCGTCAGCGGGCGCTACTACGCCATGGACCGCGACCAGCGCTGGGAGCGCGTGCGCCTGGCCTGGGACGCGATGGTCGATGCGCGGGCGGAACACGTCGCGCCCGATGCCATGGCCGCGCTAGACGCCGCCTACGCGCGCGGCGAGAACGATGAATTCGTGCGGCCGACGGTGATCGCCGGCGCCGAACCCATGCGCGACGGCGACGCGATCGTGTTCATGAACTTCCGCGCCGATCGCGCGCGCCAGCTCGCCGCGGCGTTCGTGGCACCGGCATTCGATGGATTCGCCGCGCGGCGCCCGGCGCTGGCCGACTTCACCTGCCTGACCGAGTACGACGCCACCCTGCCGGTGGCACTGGCGTTCGCGCCCGACGACCTGCGCAACACCCTGGGCGAAGTCCTGGGTGCCAACGGCCTGGCCCAGCTGCGCATCGCCGAGACCGAGAAGTACGCCCACGTCACCTTCTTCTTCAACGGTGGCCGAGAGACGCCGTTCGCAGGCGAGGAGCGCATTTTGGTGCCGAGCCCCAAGGTCGCCACCTATGACCTGCAGCCGGAAATGAGCTGTCCCGAAGTGACGGCGAAGCTGGTGGCCGCGATCGCCTCAGGCCGCTTCGACGCCGTGGTCTGCAACTTCGCCAATCCCGACATGGTCGGCCACACCGGCGACCTGCAGGCCGCGATCCTGGCCGTGGAGGCGGTGGACCGGGCGCTGGGCGAGGTCGCCGCCGCGGTCGTCGCGCAGGGCGGCGAACTGCTGGTCACCGCCGATCATGGCAACGTCGAAATGATGCGCGACCCAGTCACTGGCGAGCCGCACACGTCGCACACCGTCGGTCCGGTGGATCTGATCTATGTCGGTGGGCGCGGCGACGCGACCCTGCGCACGGGCGGTTCTCTGCGCGACCTCGCGCCAACGATGCTCGACCTGCTGGGCGTCGTGAAGCCGGTGGAGATGACCGGTTGCAGCCTGCTGGCGTGAACCCGGGCCTGGCCACGCCGCCGCGACGCGACTGCCTGCCCCGGCGCGTGCCCTCGCGGCCGCTGCTGGCCGGGTCCGTGCCGCGGCTGCTGCTGCTGTCGACGCTGCTGTTGCTGGTGGCCGTCTCCATCGGGCCGGCATCGGCCCAGGACAGCCGCGACGCGCAGCGCCGGCTGGACAGGGTCAAGCGCGAACTCAACGAGGTCGGGCGCGAACGCCGCCGCATCGAAGGCGACCGCGGCAAGGCCAGTCGCGAGCTTCGCGAGGCCGATGAGCGCGTGGCCCGCAATGCCCGGGAACTTGCCGCCACCGCGGCGGCGCTGGCGCAGCAGCAGCAGGCGCTTGCGGATCTGGAAATGCAGCGGGACGTCCTCGCCGAAGGCCTTTCGACGCAGCGCGAGGAGCTTGCCGGGCTGCTGCGCGCGGCCTATACCGTGGGCGCGACCACGCCGCTGAAGCTGCTGCTGGCACAGGATGATGCCGCGGGCGCCAATCGCAGCCTGGCCTATCACGGCTACCTGCAGCGCGGCCGCGGCGCGCGGATCGCGGAGCTGTCGGCCGAACTCGCCGGACTCGAGGAGATGGAACAGGCGATCGCTGCCGAACGCGCGGCCCTGGTCGCCACCAGCGAGCGCCAGCGCGCGCAATCCGAAGCGCTGGAGCGCGAGCGCGCCGAGCGCGCCAGGGCGGTGGCCGGACTCGATGCCAGTTACAGGGACCGCAGCGAGCGCGAGAAAGCCCTGGGTGCCGACGCGAAATCGCTCGAGCGCCTGCTCGCGCGCCTGCGCGAGGCGGCGCGCAAGGCCGAAGCCGAGCGCAAGGCCGCCGCCGCACGCCGCTCGGCCGCGGCCGCGGCCGCGCGCGATGGCGACAAGCCGGGCGCTGGCAGCAGCGTGCGCGGCAGCCCCGTGCCCGAGGCGCCGAAGGTGACCGTGGCACGCACCTCCGCGGTCCAGGTCGGCGGCCTGTCCTGGCCCCTCAGCGGCAGCCTGCTGGCCGGCTATGGCGCGCGCATGCCCGACGGCCGCCGCAGCGACGGCGTGCTGGTTGCCGCCGCCGCGGGCACCCCGGTCACCGCGGTGGCCGAAGGCACGGTGGTGTTCGCGGAATGGATGACCGGCTACGGCCTGATCCTGATCGTCGACCACGGCAACGGCTACATGAGCCTGTACGCGCACAACGACAGTCTGCTCAAGAACCCCGGCGACCGCGTCCGCCGCGGCGATGCGGTCTCCACCGTCGGCACGTCCGGCGGCCAGGGCCGCGCGGCGCTTTATTTCGAGCTGCGCCGCGACGGCAAGCCCGTGGATCCCGGCACCTGGCTGCAGAAGCGCTGACGGGCGCCGCCCCGTGCCGGCGGCATAATCGACTGAACCCGCGCGCGGATGCGCGGTCCAAATCCCGTTCCCTCCCGGAGTTCCGCATGCGCGCCAGCCTGTTGACGCTCGCCCTCGCCAGCCTGTTGGCGCTGCCCGCCATCGCCCAGGACGCGCCCGCCGTGCCCGCTGCGCCGCCGGTCGCGCCTGAGGCCGCGCCGCAAAAGCAGGCCGTCCCGCCACCGCAGGATGCAGACACCGACACCGACACCGATGCCGACACCGACACCGACACAGACACCGATGCCGATGCCGACATCGCTGCTGCGGCGCCCTCCGTCGACGGCGATCCCGCCAGCGCGATTCCGCTGGAAGAGATCAGCCGCTTCGTGCTGGTGTTCAACGCCGTGCGCGCCGGCTACGTCGACGAGGTCGAGGACCGCGAGCTGATGCAGGCGGCGATCCGCGGCCTGTTGCTCGACCTCGACCCGCACAGCGCCTATCTCCAGCGCAGCGACGCCGAAGCCTTCGAGGAGGGCACCACCGGCGCCTACGAGGGCATCGGCGTGGAGGTCATGCAGCTGCCTGACGGCCGCATGCGCGTGATCTCGCCGATGGACGGCAGTCCGGCACAGCGCGCGGGCATCCGCTCCGGCGACGTGATCGTGGCCGTGGACGGCGAAGAGCTGACGCCCGCCAGCCACGAGGGAAGCGGACCGCTTCGCGGACCCCCGGGCACCGAAGTCGGCGTCACCATCGTCCGCGAGGGCGAGGCCGCGCCGCTGGAGCTGCGCGTCGCGCGCGCGGTCATCCGCACGCCCAGCGTGCGCGGCAGCATGCGCGAGCCCGGCTTCGGCTATATCCGCATCGCCGGCTTCCAGGCCGATACCGCCAGCGACTTCGCCGATACCCTGGACGGACTCCAGGCCAGCGCCGGCGTCGACGGCCTGCGGGGGCTGCTGGTCGACCTGCGCAGCAACCCCGGTGGCCTGTTGACCTCGGCGGTGCAGATTGCCGACGACCTGCTGGAGAGCGGCGGCATCGTCAGCACCCGCGGCCGCATCCAGGTGGGCGACACCGCCTTCAGCGCGACCCCCGGCGAGCGCATGCGCGGGCGTCCGGTGGTGGTGCTCGTCGACGCCGGTTCGGCAAGCGCCTCCGAGGTGCTGGCCGGCGCGCTGCGCGACAACGACCGCGCCTGCATCGTCGGCAGCCGCAGCTTCGGCAAGGGTTCGGTGCAGACGGTAATGCCGCTGGACAACGGCGATGCGGTCAAGCTGACCACGGCGCGCTACTTCACGCCCGACGGCACCTCCATCCAGGCCCGCGGCATCGAGCCCGACCTGGTGCTCGACGTCAAGGGCGCAGCGGTTGCCGGCTTCGGCGAAATCACGCTGCCCGGGCACCTGGTCGCCGACGGCGAGGAGGGCAGCCGCGCCGGCCAGGTGCTCGACGGCGACGAGCCGGTGCAGCAGGCGATGGCCGCGCTGCGCCGCCTGGCCGATGGCGGCGAGTGCGTGCCGCCGCCGCTGGCTCAGTAACCCTTCTGCCGGCGCAGGCGGCGCGCGATGGCGCGCCGCGAGAACAGCGCGAAGACAACGCCGAACGCGAAGCCCGCGACGTGCGCCGACCAGGCCACGGCGCCGAACGCCGGGCCGATGTAGGCGAACACCACCTGCAGCAGCGCCCAGATCCCGATCAGCAGCGGTGCCGGCGCGCGCACGAACTCGAGGAACAGCCCCAGCGGCAGCACCACGCCCAGGTGTGCGCGCGGAAACAGCGCGAGATACGTGCCGATCAGCGCCGACACCGCGCCGCTGGCCCCGATCACCAGGCGGTCGGGCGTGTCGATCACCAGCACGGTCGCGAGGTTGGCTGCCGCGCCGCCAACCAGGAACAGGGCCAGCAGTCGCCAGGGCCCCATCACCCGCTCCGCGGGCAGTCCGAAGATCAGCAGGAACACCAGGTTGCCGAGCAGGTGGGCCCAGTCGGCGTGCACGAACAGCGCGGTCAGCAGCCGCAGGCCGCGCTCGCCATCGGCCCAGGACACCAGCAGGTCGCCCGGCCCCAGCGCGCCGGTAAGCGCGCCCCAGCGCACCATCAGCGCCTGCTCCACGGCTTCCGGGCGGGTGCTGGCCCACAGGTAGACGACCCACAGTGCCGCACACAGCAGGGGGGTTGCCCAGCGCATTGCGGGGCGGGAACGCGTCGGGATCGAGACGAACATGCGTTGCAGGCCGGGCAGGGACAATTCACAAAGATAACCGGCGGCAGGCGTGACGCGGGACACCTGTGCAGGACCATCCGCCACGGTATAGTGCGCGCCACACCACTATCCGCAAGCATTCTGTCAGGAGTTTTTCAATGCGTATCTCCCCCACTCTGCAGGCTTCGGCCCTCGCGCTCGGCATCCTCGGCGCACTGGCCCTGGCCCCCGTCCACGCGTCCGGCTTCCAGCTCAAGGAAAACAGCGTCAAGGGCCTCGGCGCCGCGTTCGCCGGCTCCGGCGTCAATGAAGGCGACGCCTCGGTCGTGGTCAACAACCCGGCCACGATGACCCGCTTCGAGGGCACCACGGTCCAGGCCGATCTTTCGGTCATCGACCTGAGCTACCGCTTCGAAGGCAGCGGCACCGACGCGCTCGGCCGCCCGCTCAACGGCGGCGACGGCGGCGAAGCCGGCGATGTCATCCCGATTCCCGCGTTCTCGGTGATCCACAAGCTCGACAACGGCCTGGCGCTGGGCGCCATGGTCAGCGCGCCGTTCGGCCTGAAGACCGAGTACGACCCCGACTGGCAGGGCCGCTACTTCGCCGACACCTCCGACGTGCAGGTCGTGAACCTGACCCTGTCGGCGGCGCTGGACCTCAACGACCACCTGTCGGTCGGCGTGGGCGCGGTGTACTCCAAGGCCGACGTGACCCTGTCCAAGGCCGTCGACTTCGGCACCCTGCTGTTCTCCAACCCGGCCACCCGCCCGCTGCCGTTCGCACTGCCGCAGGCCCGCGACGGCCACGCCGAGATCGAAGGCGACGACACCGGCTTCGGCTGGCTGGTCGGCTTCAACCTGCGCCCGACCGATCGCCTGGCCATCGGCGTCAGCTACCAGTCCGAGATCGATTACGAGCTGCGCGGCACCGCCGAATGGACCGTGCCCGGCGACGTGCGCGCGGTGTTCAACAGCAACCCGATGACCGCTCAGCTGTTCAACAACGGCAGCGCCGGTGCCCAGCTGACCACGCCGTCGACCTTCGCGGTCGTCGCCCGCTATGACTTCACCGACCGCTTCGCGATGATGGCCAACTGGACCGAAACCGGCTGGTCGTCGCTGCGCGAAGTGCGCGTCGAGTTCGACAACGCCGACCCGGACTCGGTCGAGCCCTTCGGCTGGGAGGACACCGCGTTCATGTCGTTGGGCGCGGAATACAAGCTCAACGACGCCTGGACCCTGCGCGGTGGCGTCGCGTATGACGAAACCCCGACCAGCATCGAGCACCGCACCCCGCGCCTGCCCGACGACGATCGCCGCTGGTACTCGATCGGTGCCACCTGGAACGTCAGCGATGCGATGGACGTGAGCTTCGCCTTCACCCACCTGAAGCCGAAGGATCCCAAGGTCGACTTCGCGTCCGGTGGCAGCACCATCAGCGGTCCCTACGAGGGCGACGCCAACCTGTTCGGCGTGTCGGCGCAGTACCGCTTCTGACGGCAGGCGGGTTTCCGCCGACGCAGGCAAAAGAAAAGCCCCGCGAAAGCGGGGCTTTTTGCGTAAAGAAACCCGCTAGTCAGTTGCCGATCTCGATCAGCTGGTTGATGTACACCGTGCGCAGTCCAACGCCCGGCGCGAGCGTGCAGCTGACGTTGAACGTGGTTTGGCTCGATGAGCCATTTGTCGGGAAATCGGTGGGGTCCCAGTAAATGGCGCCGGTGTCATTGGCCGCGATGGTGACCGACCGCGGTGAATATTCGGTGCTCCAGTCGGAGGCACCCATCACGCCGGTGCAACCTATGGTGACGCCCGCATCGGAATCGTTCTTGAAAAAGACGCCATGCCCTCCACTCGAAGCCTCCGCGAACTGCAGGCTGGTTGGCGAACAGGTCACGAACGCGGTTGCGGTGCCTTCGTTCTGGATGGCCAGGGGGCGCTTGCGGATCTGACCTTCGAAGTTGGGAAGGGCGGCCTGGCAGACACCGCTGCCGTTGGCTTGCATCCAATGGTTCTGAGTGGCGGCGCCAACAGGAAGGGCCGCCGCGATGGCGCCTGTGAGAAAAACGGTAGCTAGTGCGGTTCGCATGATTAATCGGGCTCCGGTTGTGGGCGGGTGCTGGCGCTAGGCCAGTCCATCCAGAACGATGAAAGCAGCACGGGCCGGACAAAAACGAGAGAGGGTCCCCGCACGGCAGCGGGGTCGATGACGGACCGCGGCTCCGCGCATGCCCGCCGGTTTCAGTCGCCCAGCGTCAGCAGCGATGCGTTGCCGCCGGCCGCCGTGGTGTTGATGGTGACGACTTTCTCGGTAGTGAAGCGCGGCAGGTAGTGCGGGCCGCCGGCCTTGGGCCCGGTGCCCGACAGTCGCTGTCCGCCGAAGGGCTGCACGCCGACCACCGCGCCGACCTGGTTGCGGTTGACGTAGACGTTGCCGACGCGCGCGCGCGCGGCGATCAGCTCGACGGTGTCGTCGATGCGCGAGTGGATGCCCAGCGTCAGGCCATAGCCGGTGGTGTTGATGGCATCGATCACCTGGTCGAGCTGGTCGGCCTTCCAGCGGATCACGTGCAGCGCCGGGCCGAAGTTCTCGCGTTCCAGCTGGGACAGCGATTTCAGCTCCCAGGCGCGCGGGGCGAAGTAGGTGCCGTGCGCGGTGTCTTCGCCCATCGCGGCGATCGCGATCAGGCGCGCCTCGTCCTGCATGCGCGCGGCGTGGCGGTCGAGCATGCCCAGCGCGTCGGCGTCGATCACCGGGCCGACGTCGGTCGACAGCTCGCCGGGGTCGCCGACCTTGAGCTCGGCCATGGCGCCGGCGAGCATGGTGATGACCTTGTCGGCGATGTCGTCCTGCACGAACAGCACGCGCGCGGCCGAGCAGCGCTGGCCGGCGGACGTGAAGGCCGAGGCCATCACGTCCTTGATCAGCTGCTCGGGCAGGGCCGAGGAATCGGCGATCAGGGCGTTCTGGCCGCCGGTCTCGGCGATCAGGGTGCCGATCGCGCCGTCGCGCGCGGCCAGCGCGCGGTTGATCGCAAGCGCGGTGCCGTTGGAGCCGGTGAACACCACGCCGGCGATGCGCGGGTCGCCGGTCAGCGCAGCGCCCACGCTTGCGCCATCGCCGGGCACGAACTGCAGCACGGCCTCCGGCACGCCGGCCTCGTGCAGCAGCTTCACCGCCTCGAAGCCGACCAGGCTGGTCTGCTCCGCGGGCTTGGCCAGCACGCTGTTGCCGGTGACCAGGGCGGCGGCGACCTGGCCGATGAAGATCGCCAGCGGGAAATTCCACGGCGAGATGCAGGCGAACACGCCGCGCCCGGCCAGCTGCAGGGTGTTGGTCTCGCCGGTCGGGCTGGGCAGGGTTTCCGGTGCGGACAGGCTGCGCGCCTGGGCGGCGTAATAGCGCAGGAAATCGACCGCTTCGCGCACCTCGGCAACGCCGTCGGGAATGGTCTTGCCGGCTTCCAGCGTGCACAGCGCCATGAAGCGCGGCATCCGCTGTTCCAGCAGGTCGGCGGCGTGCTCGAGCAGGGCGGCGCGGCTGGCGACGGGGGTCGCGTCCCAGGCCGGCTGCGCGGCGACCGCGTTGGCCATCGCGCGCTCCACGGTGGCGGCGTCGGTGGTCTGCCAGCGGCCGACGGCGCGGCGGCGGTCGGCGGGGCTGGTGACGTCGATCCAGTCGCCGGCGCTGGTGGCGCCCGGGACCAGCGGCGTGGCCTGCCAGCTGCCGGGTCCGGCGGCCATCGCCGCGGCCAGGCTGCGCAGGTCGTCGTCGTTGGCGAGGTTGATGCCCATGGAATTGGTCCTGTCGGTGCCCTGGCTGCGAAGCATGTCGGCCGGGAGCGGGATGCGCGGGTGCGGGATGCTGTCGAACGCGGCCACGACGTCGACCGGATCGCGGACCAGGTCGTCGATCGGCACGTCGGTGTCGGTGATGCGGTTGACGAAGCTGGAGTTGGCGCCGTTCTCGAGCAGGCGCCGCACCAGGTAGGGCAACAGCTCTTCGTGGCTGCCCACCGGCGCGTACACGCGGCAGGGAACGCCCAGGCGGTCGGCCGGGATCACCTCGTCGTAGAGGTCGTCGCCCATGCCGTGCAGCTTCTGGAATTCGAACGGCCGCCCGGCGGCCAGCCGGTGCACGGCGGCGATGGTCTGCGCGTTGTGGGTGGCGAACATCGGGTACACGGCGTCGCCCACATCGAGCAGGCGGCGGGCATTGGCGAGGTAGCTGACGTCGGTATTGGGCTTGCGCGTGAAGACGGGGTAGTCCGGGAAACCGTCGACCTGGGCGCGCTTGATCTCGGCGTCCCAGTAGGCGCCCTTGACCAGGCGCACGGGGATCCGGCGCCCGCCGCGGCGGGAAAGGCCTGCGATCCAGTCGATCACGAACGGCGCCCGCTTCAGGTAGGCCTGCACGACGATGCCGAAGCCGTCCCAGCCGTCCAGCGACGGGTCGAGCCACGCGGCCTCGATCACGTCCAGCGACAGCTCCAGGCGGTCGGCCTCCTCGGCGTCGACGGTCAGGCCGATGCCGTGCTGCTTCGCCCGCTGTGCCAGATCCAGCACGCGCGGCGCCAGCTCGGCCAGCACGCGCGCGCGCTTGGCGTGCTCGTAGCGCGGGTGCAGGGCGGAAAGCTTGACCGAGATCGAGGGCGCGACGATGGCGTCGGCGGGGCGGCCGGCGTCGCGGCCGATGGCGTCGATCGCGGCCCGGTAGGCCTCGAGGTAGCGATCGGCGTCATGTCGGGTCAGGGCGGCCTCGCCCAGCATGTCGAATGAATAGCGGTAGTTGGCGTTGCGGCCCTTGCGCGCGCGCGTGAGCGCCTCGCCGATGGTCCGCCCCATCACGAACTGGTGGCCCATGATCTTCATCGCCTGGCGAACGGCCAGGCGGATCACCGGCTCGCCGGCGCGGCCGACCAGGCGCTTGAAGGCGCCGTGCACGTCGCGCTTGGTGCCGTCGGCCAGGTCGACCAGGTGGCCGGTGAGCATCAGGCCCCAGGTGGACGCGTTGACCAGCACCGACTCCGACTGGCCCATGTGCCGCTTCCAGTCGGCCTCGCCGAGCTTGTCGCGGATCAGGCGGTCGGTGGTTTCGCCATCCGGGATGCGCAGCAGGGCCTCGGCCACGCACATCAGCAGCACGCCTTCCTCGCTGCCGAGGTCGTACTGGCGCATGAAGGACTCGACCACGCCCTGGTCGGGCGCGCGCAGGCGCACCCGGCGGACCAGATCCGCGGCGGTGGCGGCGATCGCGGCCGCGTCTCCGGGCGGCTGGCGGGCCTCTTCCAGCAGGGCGCGGACCCGCGTCGCCTCGTCCGCAAGCCAGTGGCGGGTGATGTTCGTGCGCAGCGGATCGGACGGCGGGAGCGGGGCAGCCGGGAGGAAGTCGTTCACTGGGATCATGCGGGGGGAGGGAGCCTGCAATTCTAGCTGTCGGGGCGGGCCAGAGGCGCACCCGCAGGGCAGCTGCGGAGCCGCCGCGCTTGCCGGTCAGGCGGCGCGGCGGCTAACATCACGACGATCAGGCGCCACCCACCGGGGTGTGGCCGGTCCACTTGTCGGGGCGTCATGCCGGCCGGGGGCCTTCCGAACAACCGTTCCAACAGGCGGCCAGCCGGCTGCCACCGACCACATTTGGGGTTGCACGCATGAGGCAGGCGCGATTCTTGCGGTGGATTCTGGCGGCCGTCGCCGCGGCACCGGCAGCGGCATTGGCACAGTCGGCAGATCCGACCCGCTGGCAGCTGAACATGGGGCGCGGGGTCACGTCCTCGTCGCAGAACGCCTACGAGGCGCACATGCTGGTGCTGTGGATCTGCGTGGCGATCGGCGTGGTCGTGTTCGGTGCGATGGCCTACGCGATGTTCGCCTTCCGCAAGTCCAAGGGTGCGGTGGCCGCCAAGTGGAGCCACAACCTCAAGGCCGAAGTGGTCTGGACCGTGATCCCGGTGATCCTGCTGGTGATCATGGCCTGGCCGGCCACCGCCAAGCTGATCGCGATGTACGACACCCGCGAATCGGCGATGACCGTCAAGGTCACCGGCTACCAGTGGATGTGGAAGTACGACTACCTCGGCGAGGACGTCTCCATCACCAGCCGCCTCGACCGCGAGAGCGACCGCATCCGCCAGAGCGGCGAGCGCCCCGACCTGGTCGCCAATCCCTACTACCTGCTCGACGTCGACAACGAGCTGGTGCTGCCGGTGGACACCAAGATCCGCTTCGTGATCACCGCCGACGACGTCATCCACTCGTGGTGGGTGCCGGCGCTGGGCTGGAAGCAGGACGCGGTCCCGGGCATCGTCAACGAGCACTGGACCGAGATCCGCGAGCCCGGCGTGTACCGCGGCCAGTGCGCCGAGCTGTGCGGCAAGGACCACGGCTTCATGCCGATCGTGGTGCGCGCGGTGCCGAAGGACGAGTACGCAAGCTGGCTTGCATCGATGAAGCAGTCCGGCGCCGGCGTGCCAAGCGAGCCCTCGGCGGTGCCGCAGGGCGGTGACGGCAATGCCCCGAGCTCGGTCGACCCAGACATGGTCGACGACGTGATGCAGGGCGAGGAGCCCACCGCCCCGCAGGCGCCCGCCGCCGCCCCCGCCGACGCTTCCAGCGCCGGCTGACCGAATACGAAAGGCCGACACCCATGTCCACGCATACCGCCACCGCTGCCGCTCCAAACGAACACGATCACGACGATCACGCCCACAAGCAGGGCTTCGTCCAGCGCTGGTTCTTCTCCACGAACCACAAGGACATCGGCACGCTGTACCTGCTCTTCAGCTTCATGATGTTCATCATCGGGGCGGCGATGAGCGTGGTCATCCGCCTGGAGCTGGCGGTGCCGGGGTTGCAGCACGTCGACCCGCACTTCTTCAACCAGATGACGTCGATGCACGCGCTGGTGATGATCTTCGGCGGCGTGATGCCGGCCTTCGTCGGCCTGGCCAACTGGCTGATTCCGCTGCAGATCGGCGCGCCCGACATGGCGCTGCCGCGCATGAACAACTGGTCGTTCTGGATCCTGCCGTTCGCCTTCACGATGCTGCTGATGACCCTGTTCATCCCGGGCGGCGCGCCGGCCGGCGGCTGGACCATGTATCCGCCGCTGTCCCTGCAGGGCGGCTCCAGCATGGCCTTCGCGATCTTCGCCATCCACATGATGGGCATCAGCTCGATCATGGGCGCGATCAACGTCATCGCCACCGTGCTCAACATGCGCGCGCCCGGCGTGGACCTGCTGAAGATGCCGATCTTCCCGTGGACCTGGCTGATCACCGCGTTCCTGCTGATCGCGGTGATGCCGGTGCTGGCGGGCGCGGTGACGATGCTCTTGACCGACAAGTTCTTCGGCACCAGCTTCTTCAACGCCGCCGGCGGCGGCGACCCGGTGATGTACCAGCACATCTTCTGGTTCTTCGGGCACCCCGAGGTCTACATCATGATCCTGCCGGCCTTCGGCGTGGTCTCGGAGATCATCCCGACCTTCAGCCGCAAGCCGCTGTTCGGCTACCAGGCCATGGTGTACGCGACCGCCGCGATCGCTTTCCTGAGCTTCATCGTGTGGGCGCACCACATGTTCACCGCCGGCATGCCGCTGGGCGGCGAGATCTACTTCATGTACGCGACCATGCTGATCTCGGTGCCCACGGGCGTGAAGATCTTCAACTGGGTCAGCACCATGTGGAAGGGCTCGCTGACCTTCGAGACCCCGATGCTGTTCTCGATCGCCTTCGTGATCCTGTTCTCGATCGGCGGCTTCTCGGGCCTGATGCTCGCGATCGTCCCGGCCGACTTCCAGTACCACGACACCTACTTCGTGGTCGCGCACTTCCACTACGTGCTGGTCACCGGCTCGGTGCTGGCGCTGATCGGCGCGGTCTACTACTGGTGGCCGAAGTGGACCGGCCGCATGTACAACGAGGCCTGGGGCAAGTTCCACTTCTGGTGGACGATGGTCTTCGTCAACCTGCTGTTCTTCCCCCAGCACTTCCTGGGCCTGGCCGGCATGCCGCGCCGCATCCCCGACTACAACGTGGTCTTCGCCGACTGGAACCTGATCAGCTCGATCGGTGCGTTCGGCATGTTCGTCACGCCATTCATGATGTTCGGCATCCTGTTCCATTCGCTGAAGAAGGGTGCCGTGGCCCCTGCGCGTCCGTGGGAAGGCGCGCGTGGCCTGGAGTGGACCGTGCCGTCGCCGGCGCCGCACCACACCTTCACCACGCCGCCGGTGATCCGCCCGGGTGACCTTGCCCACGGCGACCTGGATCCGGAAGGCCATGAAGTCGAACCTGTCAACGATGCCAGCCGCGCCTGACCCGCACGATCCCGATCGCGTTGCCGCCCAGCGGCGGCGCGCGCTGCGCCTGGCGCTCGTGCTTGGTGCCGTCGCGCTGGCGATCTACATCGCGTTCATCCTTTCGGGAGTCCTGGCGTCATGACCGACAAGCGCTCCAATACCGCCGGCATCGGCAAGATGGTGCTGGCTGCGGGCGTGGCGTTCGCGTTCACCTTCTCGCTGGTGCCGCTGTACCGGATCGCCTGCGAGAAAGTCTTCGGCATCCGCCTCGACAACACCGCGGTTGATGCCGGCACCGCGGCCGCCGCCGGTGCCGCGGCCGAGGCGCGCATGGTCACGGTGGAATTCGACGGCGGCGTGAACTCCTCGCTGCCGTGGTCGTTCCGCCCCAACCAGGCGCGCATGCAGGTGCAGGTCGGGCAGCAGTACGAAACCACCTATTACGCGCACAACGACGCCGGCCGCGCGATCGTCGGCACGGCCACGCCGTCGGTGGCGCCGGCGCGCGCGTCGGGCTATTTCGCCAAGACCGAGTGCTTCTGCTTCACCGCGCAGACCCTGGCCGCGGGCGAGACGCGCGACATGCCGGTGCGCTTCATCATCGATCCCTCGCTGCCCGCCGACGTCAAGACCATCACCCTGTCCTACACTTTCTACAAGAACGACGTCCTGACCGAGCGCGAACAGGCCACCGCCGCCGCCGCGGCCGCGACCACCGTGCCGCACGCGGCACCCTGACCCAGCAACAACGGATACCGACATGGCACAGGCCCAAGCCGACCACCAAGACCCGAACATCTATTTCGTCCCGCACGACAGCAAGTGGCCGCTGTTCGCGTCGATGGCGCTGTTCGTCCTCTTCTTCGGGCTCGCGAGCTGGTTCAACGAGGTCTCCTGGGGCAAGACGATGTTCTTCGTCGGCGCCGCGGGCCTGATCCTGATCCTGTTCAAGTGGTTTGCCGACGTGATCCTCGAGTCGGTCTCCGGCTACCACAACCGCCAGGTCGACGGCTCGTTCCGCATGGGGATGGTGTGGTTCATCTTCTCCGAGGTGATGTTCTTCGCCGCGTTCTTCGGCGCGCTGTTCTATGCGCGCGCGCTGTCGCTGCCGTGGCTTGGCGGCGCCGGTGACGGCGTGATGACCAACGCCCTGCTGTGGGAGGGTTACAGCGCGGCCTGGCCGTCGGCCGGCCCGGGCGCGATCGGCGGCACCTTCCAGACCATTCCGGCCTGGGGCCTGCCGCTGCTCAACACCCTGATCCTGCTGACCTCGGGCGTCACGCTGACCATCGCCCACCACGCGCTGAAGGCCGACAACCGCCGCCAGCTGCTGGTGTGGCTGGGACTGACGGTGCTGCTGGGCTGCACCTTCCTGTTCTTCCAGGTCGAGGAATACATCCACGCTTACCGCGACCTCAACCTGACCATGGGTTCGGGCATCTACGGCTCGACCTTCTTCATGCTCACCGGCTTCCACGGCGCGCACGTGACGCTCGGCACGATCATGCTGGCGATCATCTGGTTCCGCTGCCTCAAGGGCCATTTCACGAAGGACAACCACTTCGCCTTCGAGGCGGTGGCCTGGTACTGGCACTTCGTCGACGTGGTATGGCTGGCGCTGTTCCTGTTCGTCTACGTGGTCTGATGCGCGCGCCCGCCAGGGCGGCCGTCATGGAATGACGAAGGCCGGCGATTGCCGGCCTTCGTGTCTGCGTCGCCGGACCGGATCGACGCCGCGGAACGGCGCCTCCGGCCGGATGCGCTCAGCCCTGGATGCCGTGCGGCGTGATCCAGCCCATCCAGATCGACAGGAGCACGATCAGGATCAGCGCCACGGACAGCGCGATGCGCCTGGTGAGCGCATTCACGGTGCGCTTGGTGGTGCCCTTGTCGACCAGCATGTAGTACAGGCCGGCGCCAAGGTTCCATACGATCAGGATCAGGAATCCGATGATGAGCAGGGTTTTCAGCGAATCACTCATGCGTGGCCTCCAGCGGGCCTGTGCGATCCCCGCAGTATCTCACCTCGGGTGGGCCACGCGATGAGCCGCAGCGCGAGCCTGTCCTTCGGCTGGGCACTGGCGCTGCTGGCCATCGCCGGCTTCTGTGCGCTGGGGCAGTGGCAGCTCGGCCGCCAGCAGCAGAAGCAGGCGATGCTGGACGAAGTGGCGGCGACCGTGGCGGCGCGCGCGCCGCTGGCGCTGGCTGCGGCGGCCGACCCCGCGCGCGTACGCGGATATGACTGGGTCGCCGGCCCGGGGCAGTTCGCCGAGGTGCCGACGGTGCTGCTCGACAACCAGCAGCGCGGCGGCCGCGCCGGCGTGCGCGCCTACCGTGTGTTCGTGCCCGAAGCGGGCAGCGATCCACTGCTGGTGGAACTGGGCTGGCTGCCGCTGCCCGGTGACCGCACGCTGCCGCAGGTGCCGCGCCCGGTCGGTGGCCAGGCGCTGGCCGGACTGCTGGCGCCACCGCCCTCGCACGGCATCGGGCCCGCCGGCTTCGCCGCGCAGGCCGATGGCACCCTGCTCGCGATCGGACTGGACCCGGCCGCGCTCGCGCCGCCCCTGCACCAGGCCGTGCTTGCGCCGCGGGTGCTGAAGCTCGATCCCGCGATCGAACTCGGCTACGCCCGCGACCTCGACGTGCTGCCCAATACCTTGCCGCCCGAACGCCACCTCGGCTATGCCGTGCAGTGGTTCGCGCTTGCCATTGCGGTGTTCGCCACCGCCCTGGTCCTCACTTTCCGCAGGCCCCGCACATGACCGACCCCACGACCCGACCGCCGGTGACCCCGCGCCAGCGCAACCGCAACCGCACGCTGCTGCTGCTGATCGTGGCGGTGTTCTTCGGCAGCGCGCTGGTGGCCGGCGCGCTGCGCTTCTCCGGCTGGCGCCCGGCGGGCATGAAGAACCACGGCGAGCTGCTGCAGCCGCCCGGCGACCTGCGCGAGGTGGTGCCGCAGCTGGTCGACGGTGGCCAATACCACTGGAACCCCGTCGAGCGCACCTGGCGGATCGTGGTCGCGCCGCCCGCGGACTGCAGCACCGCCTGCGTGGCCCTGTCGCAGGACCTGGACAAGGTCTGGCGCCTGTTCGGCCACAATGCCGACCATGTGCACATCCTCTGGGTCGGCGCGCCGCCCGAGGGCGCGCTTCAGAACCGCGTCTGGCACGTCATCGAGCCGGCACCCGCGTTCAACGCCGAGCTTCCCGGACTTGATGCAGGCGGCGCGCAGGGCGTGCCGGTGTATGTTGTCGACCCCCACGGCTTCGTCATCCTGCGCTACGCGCCGGGCTTCGATCCCGGCCACCTGCGCACGGACCTGGCGCGCCTGCTCAAGCTGAAGTGATGACCAACGGCCACGCCACGCACTACGGATCCCGCCACATCCACCGCCACTTCCACCGGATCGCCTGGCTGGCGGTGGCGCTGGCGCTGGGCGTGATCGTGTTCGGCGCCTTCGTGCGCCTGTCGCACGCCGGCCTCAGCTGCCCCGACTGGCCGACCTGCTACGGCCGCGCCACCTGGCCGCAGGCGGCGGAGCACGTCGCCGACCATGCCGCCAGCAGCATCCGCGAGTTCGAGGACCACAAGGCCTGGCGCGAGCAGGTGCACCGCCACGCCGCCGCGACCCTGGGCCTGCTGGTGCTGGCGATGGCGCTGCTGGCCGCGCGCCGGCGCCCGCGCGGCCTCGCCCAGGTGCTGGCCGCCGCCGGCGTGGTGGCGGTGGCGATCCCGGTGTACATGTCGGGCGCGCACGTGGCCGCCTCGGTGCTCGCGGTGGCGGGTGAAGCCATCCTGCTCGCGGCCGCGCTGCGCTGGCGCGGCGGCGACCTCGCGCGCGAAGCCTCGCTGACGCTGGCGGTGATCATCTTCCAGGCCCTGCTGGGCATGTGGACGGTGACCTGGCTGCTGAAACCGGTGGTGGTGATGGGCCACCTCCTGGGCGGGCTGCTGACCTTCTCGCTGCTCACGTGGATGGCCTGGCGTGCCCTCGACCGGCCGATCGTGCTGGCCTATGCCGGGCGGCTGCGCTGCCTGCTGTGGGGCGCGCTGGCGGTGCTGGGCGTGCAGGTCGCGCTCGGCGGCTGGGTCAGCGCCAACTACGCCGCGCTGTCCTGCGGCGCCGGCGGCTGGTCGATCGCGAATTTCCCGCAGTGCGGCGGCATGTGGCTCCCGCCCACCGATTTCAGCGAAGGCTTCGTGCTCTGGCGCGGCATCGGCGTGGACTACGAGGGCGGCGTGCTGGATGGCGCCGCGCGGATCGCCATCCATGTCGCGCACCGCCTGGGTGCGGTGGTGGCCGCGGTGGTGCTGCTGTGGGCCGCGGTGCGCATGCTGCGCACGCCGGGGCTGCGCGGCTGGGGCACGGTGCTCGCGCTCTTGACCGTGGCCCAGGTCACGCTCGGCATCCTCAACGTCAAGCTGTCGCTGCCGCTGCCGGTGGCGGTGATGCACAACGGCGGCGCTGCCCTGCTGGTGTTCGTGCTGGTCTCGCTGCTGGCGCGCCTGCGCGGGGTGGACTGACATGGCCGCGAAGTTCGGCCAGTACTGGCAATTGACCAAGCCGCGCGTGGTGGCGTTGATCGTGTTCACCGCGTTCGTGGGCATGTTCATGGCGGTGCCCGGGCTGCCGCCGCTGCGCGAGTCGGTGGCCGGTTTCATCGGCATCTGGCTGGCCGCCGCATCGGCCGCGGCCATCAACCACCTCATCGACCAGCGCATCGACAAGGTCATGGTGCGCACCTCCAACCGCCCGCTGGCCACCGGCAGCCTGGCGCCGGTGCAGGTGCTGGCGTTCGCGGTGTTCCTGGGGGCGCTGTCGATGACCCTCCTGGTGGCCCTGGTGAACGTGATCACCGCGGTCCTGACGTTCGCCTCGCTGATCGGCTACGCGATCGTCTACACCGGCTTCCTGAAGCGCGCCACGCCGCAGAACATCGTCATCGGCGGCATCGCCGGCGCGGCGCCGCCGCTGCTGGGCTGGTCGGCGGTGACCGGCATGCAGAACGAGTGGGACTGGGCGCACGCGCTGCTGCTGGTGCTGATCATCTTCGTGTGGACGCCGCCGCACTTCTGGGCGCTGGCGATCTTCCGCCGCGATGACTACGCGCGCGCGCTGGTGCCGATGCTGCCGGTGACCCACGGCGTGCAGTACACGCGCTGGCAGATCCTGCTGTACACCGTGCTGCTGGTGGCGGTGACCATGCTGCCCTGGGTGGCGGGCATGAGCGGCCTGTTCTACCTCGGCGGCGCGCTGGTGCTGGGCCTGGTGTTCCTGTGGTACGCATGGCGGCTGATGGACCCGCCGGACGAGTTCTTCGCCATGCGGGTGTTCAACTATTCAGTGGTCTACCTGATGGCGCTGTTCGCGTTCCTGCTCATCGACCACTGGCTGCTGCCGTTCCTGCAGCCGGGGCCGCTGCTCGAGCTGCATCGGGTGGGGTAGGTCGCACGCGGACAACGCCACGCCAGGTTCACGTTTCCGGCTGCAGCCGTGTCAAGAGCCGTGGGCCCGTACCGAGTTGCTGGATCGTACCGGCCGCCAGCGCATCGTTCGCGTTGTGGTCAGCTTCCCGCAGCCAGGGCGCCATCTGCCGCGGCCCCGGGATATAGGCGATCCAGCGCCCATAGTCGTGAACAGGCTCTCCCTGCATCACAAAGCTGATCATTGTGGTCGCGGACCAGTAGGGTGCGTCTGCCTGGTCCCCGGTCGTTGGCGGCCGGAAGACCCATTCGCGCGCCGCTTCGACCGCCGCCTTCGAAAACAGTGTCCTCAGGCGCTTCGACCTCGTACCGTTTGCCGCCGAGCGGAGGTTGACCTGCTCGACAGCCACGTCAAGTACCTCGCCCGCGCGCCCGATCTTCAGGACAACATAGACATCGCTGCTCGCGTACAGGAGCGCCGCCCTGGTCGGGTACGATGGCGGCTTCCGCGACACGACACCGACGGAACCGGTGTCACCTTCGTCGTACGCGCCGAAACTCGCACTGCGGATCGTGACTTCGACTCCATCGATCCCGGCACGCGCAGCGACAAGACGCACCCCCATGCGCGCGCGGGCCGGTACCGTGACACCGTCCACCATGACGGGCGCGAAGCGCCAGTCAGGTACCGCCTTGTCGATCACGTCCGCGACATACGGCGGCAATTCGTCCCTGTGATCCAGCTCGTAAGCGGACACGGAGCCGTCCGGCTCGATATCGACCATGCCGCTTACGACCATCGATGCTTGCGCCTGCGCGCGCATGTCCCGCTCACTCTGTGCCAGGACTGGCAGCGAACAGCTCGCGAGCAGCAATAGAAGAAAAACGCGTCCGAGCATCCCTGTGTCCTCGTGATCATGCCGTCCGGACGGTAGCCGGCACTGGACACGTCCGCAAGGGGAGGCCCTGGGCCCTATGCAACCGTTCCTTCGAATCCAGCGGGCGCCGCGCGTGCCGCCACATCCGCCAGCGTCAGCGGGGTGACATCCCAGCGCTGCGGTGCGTCGTATTCAAACTCCACCGCCATGCGCCCGCTGTCGCGCCACAGGCGGATGACGCAGGCGCCCCAGGGTTCCCTGCCGGGCAGGCGGGTGGCTTCGCGCAGGTCGTCGAAGGCCGGGCCCAGCGCCTCGGCGTCCGGCGTGGCGGCGGCGTAACCGCCGTCGGCGGCATAGCGGAAGCCGGTCATTCGGCGGGCGAGGACGCCGTCGCCGTAGCGGACGATCAGCGCATAGCCCTGCCATTCGCCGTCCGACACGGCGGGGTCCGCCACCAGCAGCTTGCCGATGCGGGCGATCAGTTCATTGCGATCCAGCGCGGGGCCTGCGTGCATGCGGGGCAGTCTGCCGTCAGGCGGCGGCCCTGTCGATCATGTCGGGCATGCGCCTGGAGGCGATGGCGTCGAAGGACTGGCCATCGCTGTTGCCGAAGGCGAGCAGCGAGGGGTCGTAGACGACGCTGCCGGTGACCGGGTCGATCACTTCGTAGTCGACGTGCACTTCGTCGGGGCGGGCCGCGTCATTGCGCACCAGGTCGATGTCGATCCGCACGTCCATGCCCGCGCCCAGCCAGTCGCTCCACTCCTGCTCCATCCTGGCGTAGGCGCCCTGGTTGAAGTTGCTGAACTGCGGGAACATGTTGACCTCGCCATGTCCCTGCGCGAAGCGGTAGGCCACGAGGTGGCCGACGTCGTCGCCGCTGCCCTTCATATCGTTGTCGGCGCGAAACCCGCTTTGCGCATTGCCCTCGATGCGGTCGGAGTCGCGGCCGCGGCTCGACGGCTCCCAGGTCAGCACCGCCTCGGCGCCGGTGGGGCGGCCTTCGGCGTCGAGCGTCCAGGTGATGTCGTTGACTTCGCCGGAGCCGGCTTCGGCCACGGTGCCGCGCACTGCGCCGGGCTCCACGTCCTCGCTCACGGTCACGGTGCCGTCGGGCACCTGGCCGGTCAGCAGCATGCGCGTGTACTGCCCAAGGTCGGCGCCGGCCGGGTCGGACAGCATGCTGGTGTGGCGGGTGAAGTCCTCGCGCTCCAGTGCGGGCGAGCCGGGGCCGCCGTCGCGCGGGGCGTCGAACAGGCGTTCGGAGCCGGTCATCACCCGCAGACCCTTCTTTTCGGTCATTTCAAGCGACAGGCGCAGGTCGTCGATGGAGGCCAGGTCGTTGGCCGCGGCGAGTTCGCGAAAGGCCGGTTCCAGCGCGGTGCCCGCGTAGTCGGCGCCGTGCACCTCGATGCGGGTGCGCAGCGGAATGGTCGCGGGATCGAAAGGATTGACCGATGCCATCGCCGCCGGCGTGGCCTCTTCGTTGCGCAAGGTGACCTCGTAGCGCACCGGCACATCGGTGGCGGCGCCGTCGGGGCCGTGCACGGTCATTTGGCCGCTGGCCTCGTAGTGGGTATTCCACTGGTCGGACCTTTCGTTGCCGGTGACCACGCTGCGCGGGTCGAGCTCGAAGGCGACCTCTTCGGGCCGTGCGTCCAGCAGCGCCGGATCCAGCGCCGGCTTGCCGGCATCGGGACGCAGCAGATTGCCGGGCCCATCGCCCCAAGGCTGCGGTGGAGGCAGGGAAGCGAGCAGGCTGTGGGTTTCGAACGACATGCGTCAGACACCGGTTGGCGGAAGCGTCGCAGCGAACGATACGGGGCCGTACCCATGGCCACCATTGGGGGAAACCCCTGTCTTCCGCATGACACATCAGATCCCGACCGTCCTTGCAGGAGCCGCTATGGCGGCGATCGCGGCCGGGCCGGAGCCGGTAGTCGCGGCTGTAGCCGCTTGTGTCTTAGCTTTGCCTTAGCGTGTAGGCGAGAGCGGAGTGCGGGACGCCGACAAGCCGGGGTGCCGTAAAGCACGTGTGGGAGCCAGGGCGCCCGCACTCCAGGCTCTTGCCAAAGCCCGAACAGTTGAACGAGTCAGCAGCTCGCACTGCACAAGCGTGGGCCGGCAAGAGTGCTCTCCCGTCCAG
>NZ_JBCLUZ010000008.1:0-69227 GCF_039548395.1 Luteimonas changyuni | reverse complement strand
CAGGGGGTGTGCGGAGAGCCGGCCATGGATGGCCGGCGCCCGGCCGCTGGGAGCAGGACGCGGAGACGGCCGGCGCAGCACACCCCCTGTGTGCGGGACGGGCAGCGCGGACTAAAACGGAGAAATGTGCGGGACGGGCAGCGCGGACTAAAACGGAGAAATGTGCGGGACGGGCAGCGCGGACTAAAACGGAGAAATGTGCGGGACGGGCAGCGCGGGCTAAAACGGAGAAATGTGCGGGACGGGCAGCGCGGACCAGAACGGAGAAATGCACGGGACGGGCAGCGCGGACCAGAACGGAGAAATGCGCGGCACGTGCAGCGCGGACTACAACGCAGAAATTCCCGGCACCCGCAGCGCAGACCAGGATGAAGCAGCTCCCGGCCCCAACTGTCATGTCATCACCCGGAGCCTCGAGAAGAACCAGCCACTCCGCCGGGCCGGCCGAACGTCTCTCCCTCAATCGGGAGAAGAACCTTTTTTGTCCGCGGACCGGGCGCCGCGGCGGGAGAACCCGGGGAGGGCGAGTCCTGGCGGGCACTGGATTAGAATGGCGTTTTCCGCCTCCGGTCCCTGCATGAGCCTGCGCGTCCTCACCGGCATCAAGCCCACCGGCGTTCCGCACCTGGGCAACTACGTCGGTGCGATCCGCCCCGCGGTGCTCGCTAGCGCGGCACCCGATGTCGAAAGCTTTTTCTTCCTTGCCGACTACCACGCCCTGATCAGCACCCATGATCCGGTGCGGGTGCAGCGTTCGACGCTGGAGATCGCGGCCAGCTGGCTTGCCTGCGGACTGGATCCCGAGCGCGTGGCGTTCTACCGCCAGTCGGACGTCCCCGAGACCACCGAGCTGACCTGGCTGCTCACCTGCGTGGCGGGCAAGGGCCTGCTCAACCGCGCCCATGCCTACAAGGCCGCGGTCGATCGCAACCGCGCCGAAGGCAGCGACGACGATGCCGGCGTGACCGCGGGGCTCTACATGTACCCGGTGCTGATGGCCGCGGACATCCTGCTGTTCAACGCGCACAGGGTGCCGGTGGGCCGCGACCAGGTGCAGCACATCGAAATGGCGCGCGACTTCGCGCAGCGCTTCAACCATCTCTACGGCGCGCACTTCACCCTGCCCGAGGCGGCAGTGGAGGAGCAGGTCGCGACCCTGCCGGGCCTGGACGGCCGCAAGATGTCGAAGAGCTATGACAACGTCATCCCGCTGTTCGCGCCGCGCGAGCAGCTGCGCAAGCTGGTGCTTTCGATCGTGACCGACTCGCGTGCGCCGGGCGAGCCGAAGGACACCGCGGGTTCGGCGGTGTTCCAGCTCTACCAGGCCTTTGCGGGGGGCGGCGACACCGAGGCGATGCGCCATGCGTTCGCAGACGGCATTTCCTGGGGGGACGCCAAGGAGCGGCTGGTCGAGCGCATCGATACCGAACTTGCGCCGATGCGCGAGCGCTACGACGCCCTGGTGGCCGACCCGGCCGGCATCGAACGCGTGCTGCGCCTGGGCGGCGAGCGCCTGCGCGACGAGCGCGCGCGGCCGCTGCTGGCGCGGCTGCGCGATGCGGTCGGGCTGCGCGACCTGGGCGCGCGCGGCGGCGCAATCGCGGCGTCGTCCGCTGCGGGTGAAGGCGCGGCCAGGCCGGCGCCGCCGGTGTTCAAGCAGTACCGCGAAGCCGATGGCCGCTTCCACTTCAAGCTTGTCGACGGCGAGCGCCTGCTGCTGCAGGGCGCCGGCTTCGAGTCGCCGCGCGACTGTGGCCGCGTGGTGGCGTCCTTGAAGTCGGGAACCGCGCCCCCCCGCATCGACGAGGCCGGCCAGGTCCTGCTCGACGGCGCGGCCGTTGGCGCGCTGGGCGCGGGCGTGGACGAGGCCGCGCTGGTGCAGGCGCTTGGGCGCTTCGGAGATGACGAAGGATGAATCCGCTGCTCGAAGTGAACCTCACCCTGATCCTGTTCCTGCCCTGGTTCCTGATCCTGGCGACCCTGTTCTGGATCTATCCGCGCCAGCCGCGGGGCGTCGTGCGGCGGCTGTACGACGTGGTCGCGCTGCTGGCGGCGCTGGCGGTGTTCGTGGCCAGCCTGTACTGGTCGCACCAGGTCGCAGACCCGGCCCACGGCCGCATGTGGCGGCAGATCCTCGCCACCGCGCTGGGCTACGGCGTGTTCCTGGCGGCCATGCTGTTCGCGGTGGTGCTGCGGATGCTGCTGTTCCGCCGGCGCTGAGCGCGTTGGACCAAAGTCGTATCGGCGCGGCCGGCGCGTTCCCCCAGGCTCCGGGGTCACGGTCACAGCGAGGGCATTGCGTGGGATTGGGCGACGGCATCACCATCATCGATACCGGCTTCGGCGAACGGCCCGACTTCTGCGCCGCCTACCTGGTGGCGGAAGCCGGGCGTGCGGCGCTGATCGACTGCGGCACCCTGCACAGCGTGCCGCGCATGCTCGCCGCGCTGGACGCCGCCGGGGTGGCGCGCGATGCCGTCGACTACCTCATCGCCACCCACGTCCACCTCGACCATGCCGGTGGCGCCGGCGCGCTGCTGCGCGAGCTGCCCGCCGCGCGCCTGGTGGTGCATCCACGCGGTGCGCCGCACCTGCTCGATCCGGCCAGGCTGATCGCCAGTGCGCGGCAGGTCTACGGTGATGCGCTGTTCGATCGTGCCTACGGCGGGCTGGTGCCGGCGCCGGCGGAGCGCGTGCTGGAGGCGGCCGACGGCCAGGTTCTGGACCTGGCGGGCCGCCCGCTGCTGCTGGCGCACACGCCGGGGCATGCACTGCACCACCTGTCGGTGTGGGACGCGCGCACGCGCGCCTGGTTCACCGGCGATGTCTTCGGCATTTCCTATCGGGAGTTCGACGTCGGCGGCCGCCCGTTCGCGATCCCGACCACGTCACCGGTGCAGTTCGACCCGGTGCAGATGAAGGACTCCGTGCGGCGCCTGTTGGCGGCGGAGCCGGAGGTCTGCTACGTCACCCACTTCGGCGCCGTGCGCGACGTGCGGCGCGTGGGCCTGCGCCTGGTCGAACAGGTCGACGCGATGGTCGCGCTGGCGCAGTTCCTGGCCGATGCGCCGGACGCGCACGCCGCGCTGAAGCAGGCCTTGACGACGCTCTACGTGGACCGCGCGCGCATCCACGGCGTTGGCGATCCCGAACAGAGTGTGCCCGCGCTGCTGGACATGGACATCGAGCTCAACGCGCAGGGCCTGGCCGCGTGGCTGGAGCGTGAGCGCAGGCAGGCGGCGCGCGGCGGCTGAAGCCGCGAGCCGCGCCCACGGTCGTGGCGCGCGGCGATGCCACGGCGCGGCAGGTGGCGTCAGTTCGCCAGCGCCATGTCGTCGAGCAGCGCCTTGAGGAAGCGCGCGGCCTCGCCGCCGGTCGCGGCGCGGTGGTCGAAGGTCAGCGAGATCGGCATCCGGCGGTGCACCTCGATGCCGCCGATCACGGCCACCACGTCCTGGCTCAGCTTGCCGGCGCCGACGATGGCCACGCACGGCGGCACCACCACGGGAGTGGCGTAGCGGCCGGCGAACATGCCGAAGTTCGACAGGCTGATGGTGTAGCCGGAGAGTTCGCTGGCCGGGATGCTGCGGTCCTCGACCTGGGCCCGGAGGCGCTGGATGCCGGCGCGCACGCCGGCGGCGTCGAGCACGTCGGCATTGCGAAGCGCCGGCACGAACAGGCCGTCGTCGGTGTCCACGGCGATGCCGATGTCGACCTGCGGATGCATGGTGCGGGTCAGGCTGTCACCGTCGAACCAGGCGTTGAGCGCGGGCACGGCCTTGGCCGCGGTGCAGATCGCGCGGATCAGGCGCGCGGTGATGTCCTGCTTGCCGGCCCAGGCGTGCAGGTCGGCGTCGTCGACCAGGGTGGTCGGCACGACCTGGGCGTGTGCGGCGGCCATGACGCGCGCCATGTTGCGGCGCACGCCCTTGAGCTGCTCGGGCTGGCCGCTGGCGGTGACGCCCGGCGGCTGGGTGCGCATCGGCTTGCCGCTCGCGGACAGCGCGGTGCGGTCGCCGGCGGCACGGCCGGCGGCTGGGCCTGCCCCTGCCCCTGCTCCTGCCCCTGCTCCTGTGGGAGCGGCCGCGATCGGCGCTGCGGCATTCGCGGCTGTAGCCGCTCCCACAGGAGCGCGACCGCCGGCGCCCATCGGCGCACTGCCGTCGGCCGCGGCGCGCTTCACGTCGGCCATGGTCACGGTGCCGTCGCTACCGGTGCCACTGACGCGGCTGATATCGACCTTGAGCTTGCGCGCCTGTGCGCGCACGGCGGGCATGGCGCGCACGCCGCCCACGGCCACGGCCTGTTCGCTGCGCACGGCGTCCGACGACTGCATGGCGCCGACCACGGTACCGCTGTCGCTGCGCTCGCCGCCGGCCTCGCCCTTCGGCGCGGCTTCGCCGCCCTCGCTGATCGCCCCGCCGTCATCGGATGCGACGACCTTGTCGTCCGGCGCCGGGTCCTGGCTGCCGACGCCGTGTCCGCCACCGCCGTGGTGGTGGCCGGTGTCCTGGCCCTCCGCACGCTGCGGCAGGCTGGGATCGATCTCGAATTCGGCCAGCATCGCGCCGGTGACCACCACGTCGCCGGCGGCGCCGGCGAGCTTCAGCACCTTGCCCGAGACCGGCGAAGGCACGTCGACCACGGCCTTGGCGGTTTCCATCGACACCAGGTTCTCGTCCAGGCGGATGATGTCGCCCTCCTTGATGAACCACTCGACGATGGTGGCGTCGGGCAGTCCTTCGCCGAGGTCGGGGAGGTAAAAGGTCTTCTTGTCGGCCATGGTGTCCTCGGGAATCCGGTGCTCCAGCGGGGGAGCGGTTGCGTTCGGTTCGCCGGCCCGGTGCAACGGGCACGGCGATGTCGTCGTGTCGCCTGCTGCGTCGCGCAGCGGTGCGGCAGCGCGGGCGGATTGCCCGCTGCCGCGCGTGCTCAGCCGGCGGCCATCGCCCGCTTCACCGCGGAGACGATCTTTTCGACGCTGGGCAGGTACTTCATTTCAAGACGGAACAGCGGGATGTGCGTGTCGTAGCCGGTGACGCGCTCGACCGGCGCCAGCAGGTCGTACATGCACTCCTCGGCCAGGCGCGCGGCGATCTCGCCGCCGAAGCCGGCGGTCTTCGGCGCTTCGTGCACGATCACGCAGCGGCCGGTCTTGGCCACCGACTCGGCGATGGTGTCGAAGTCCAGCGGCGTGAGCGTGGCGACGTCGATGACCTCGGCGCTGACGCCGTCCTTCGCCAGTGCCTCGGCGGCTTCCAGCGTCTCCTTCACCTGCGCGCCCCAGGTCACCAGGGTCACGTCGGTGCCGTCGCGCAGCACGAAGCACACGTCCAGCGGCAGCGCCTCGCCGTCGTCGGGCACGAGTTCCTTGTACTGGCGATAGATGCGCTTGGGCTCCATGAAGATGACCGGATCCGGCTCGCGGATCGCGGCCAGCAGCAGGCCGTAGGCGCGCGCCGGCGACGAGGGCAGGACCACGCGCAGGCCCGGGACGTTGGTGAACAGCGCCTCGTTGGCCTCGGAGTGGTGCTCCGGCGCGCGGATGCCGCCGCCCCAGGGCACGCGCAGCACCATCGGGCAGGTCAGCCGCCCGCGGGTGCGGTAGCGGAAGCGCGCGGCGTGGCAGATCACATGATCCAGCATCGGATAGACGAAGCCGTCGAACTGGGCCTCGGCCACCGGCTTCATGCCCTGCGCGGCCATGCCGACGGTCAGGCCGGCGATGGTGGTCTCGTCCAGCGGGGTGTCGATCACGCGCAGGTCGCCGAACTCGGCGTGCAGGCCGGCGGTGGCGCGGAACACGCCGCCGTTGACGCCCACGTCCTCGCCCAGCACCACGACCGAGGGGTCGTTGCGCATCTCGTAGGCCAGGGCCTGGGTCACCGCTTCGATCAGGGTGATGGCGGCGGGCGCCGCGTCCTTCGCCACGGCGCTCACGAGCGCTTCTCCAGGGCGATGGCGGCTGCGCGCTGCTGCAGCAGGTCGGCGGGCGGATCGGCATACAGATAGTCGAACATCGCTTCCACGGGCTGCACCTTGCACTCCAGGTAGGCGTTGATTTCCACGTCGACCATCTGGCCGCACTCCTCGATCCAGGCCTTTTCCTGCGCCTCGTCCCAGACGCCCTGGGCGGTGAGCCAGGTGCGCAGGCGGGTCATCGGATCGCGGGTCCAGCCGTCCTTCACTTCGGCCTCGTCGCGGTAGCGGCGGGCGTCGTCGGCGGTGGTGTGGTCGTGCAGGCGGTAGGTCATGAATTCGATGACGCTGCCGCCGCCGCCCGAGCGCGCGCGCTCCATGGCGCGGCGCATGCCCTCGAGCACGGCGAACAGGTCGTTGCCGTCCACCTGCAGGCAGTGCAGGCCGCCGGCCAGGCCCTTCTGGGCCAGGGTCTTGGCGCCGGTCTGCGACTTGCGCGGCACCGAGATCGCCCAGCCGTTGTTGATGATGCACTGGATGAAGGGCAGCTCGAACGCGCCGGCGGAGTTGATCGCCGCGTAGGTGTCGGTCTTGGACGAGCCGCCGTCGCCGCAGCAGGTCACGGCCACGCGGTCTTCGCCGCGGAGCTTGAACGACAGCGCCGCGCCGGCCGCGTGCAGGCACTGAGTCGCGATCGGCACGCACCACGGGAAGTCGTGCTTCGGGCCGGAGAAGTCGTTGCCGCGCTCGTCGCCGCCCCAGTACATCAGGACGTCGCGCGGCTTCACGCCGCGCATGAACTGCGCGCCGTATTCACGGTAGCTGGGGGCGAACACGTCCTCGGGGCGCATCGCGGCGCCGATGCCGATGTGCGTGGCCTCGTGGCCCAGGCTGGCGGCGTAGGTGCCGAGCTTGCCGGTGCGCTGCAGTGCGATGGCCTTGGTGTCGAAGGTGCGCACCATCAGCATCTGCTTGAAAAGCGGCAGGATTTCCGCCGCCGGAAGGGCCTCCGGGGGCAGGTCGGCCACCAGGGTGCCGTCAGGGCCAAGGTACTGGAGGTATTCGATTTCAAAGGTCGCGGCAACGCTCATGCGGGCACGTGCTCGGTCATCCACGGGAGCCGGACATGATACCCGGAGGGCGTTTCGGGTTCGTTGCGCGCTGCGGCAACGCCGTCCGTGGCGTGGCCGGGGGTGGAGCGGCGTGCGAGGCACGCCGCATCCGCTTGCGGCGTCAGTCGCCGCGGACGGTGTGGATCCGGGCGCGGGCGGCGTTGTTTCCGGCGTCGGGATCATCGATGTCCGACTCCACCTGGACCGTGACGTCGTACCTGGGCGGGGTGAGGCGACTGCCGGTGCCGGTCATGAACTGCAGGTTGCGGGTCTGGCCGGCTTCGAACGGACCCTCCAGGAGGCAGAGCGCGCGGAAGGGATTGGCCGATCCGGTGACGCATTCGAGGCTGCCGTCGACCCAGACCAGCGACTCGTCCACCCCCGCCGAAAGACGGACCAGCACGTCGTTGACGGTCGCCGGACCGTTGTTGTGGAGCTGGATCGAATGGTGCCCCCAGGCGCCACGCACGATCCGCTCGGCCGCGGTCATCGTCACCGCCAGGTCGGCCTGTGCAGCGACGGCGATCGTGGCGCTGTCGCTGTCGTTGCTCGTCTCGGGATCGTCGGTCTGCGAGGTTGCGGCCGCCGTCAGCGTGGCCGAGTAGCCGGCGAGGTGCGCCGGTGCCGTTGCATGGACCGTGAACCCGGCCGTCGCGGACGCCGCCAGGGTGTCTGCGGTACAGGCGGAGGTGGTCAGCCCGGCCTCGGCCGTCGTCGCATCGCAGGTCCAGCCGGCGGGCGCTTCGACCGTCAGCGTCGGCAGCAATGTGCCCACCGCGAAGCCCACCCCGGGGAACCCGGCCGCGTCGGGGCCCTGGTTTTTGGCCTGCACCACCCAGGTCATCGTCCCGCCCACCTGCACGGCGGGCTGGGGCGCGTCCACCACGGCCTGCATGTCGGCGAAACGGAGCGCGTTCATGCGCAGCATCAGCACCGACGGATCGTGGTCGGACAGGCGCGCGGCGCTGTCGGGGTCGTTGCGCGCGGTTTCCGGGAAGTCGGCGTTGAGCCGGGCGTGGCTGATGGTCCACGAGTTGAACAGCGGCGAGGCCAGCAGCCTCTGGTTCACAAGGATGTGGTCGAGCGACTGTGCGTTGTTCTCGAACACGAACGAGTATCGCTGCGAAGGATCCAGGGCATGCGTGGCGTTCACGAAACCAGGCTCGACCAGATTGGTCCCGTCGTATTCCACCGCGGTGGTCTCGTCGGGCGAAGCCATGCCGGTCAGGGCACCCATCACGTCGACATAGCCGTCGTTGAACTCGAACGCGTTGAAGTCGCCGAGCACCACGACCTTGCGGTCGAGCAACGGGGTCTGCAGCTCCTGCAGCAGGTTTGCGAGGAACCCGGCCTGGATCTGGCGCTTCTGCCGCACGCGGTCACCGTTGGTGCCGGTACCCAGCGGGGTTTCGTCATTGATGCCGCTGAGCGAGCGCTGGTGCACGGTCACCACGGTGATCGGGAACACACGGCCGTCGGCGAAGTTCACCACCGCGTGCAGGACCAGCGGCGGACGGTCGTTGATGCGCGAGGTCGAGCCGTCGCCGGCATAGGTCCAGGTATCGGTCGCGCCGACCTGCTCCAGCGCCACCACCTGCACCCGCTGCAGGCCCGCGGCGATCTCGCCGGACTTCACCAGGAAGCCGACGTCGATGCCGCCGACGTCGTTGCCTTCCTCGAGGTAGGCGACGTAGCCGGGATCGGGCTCGCCCAGCGCCACCGCATCGGCATTGATCCTGTCGGCCAGGGCCTGCAGCGTGGGCAGGTTCTCGACTTCGCTCACGCCGATCACGTCGGGCGAATGCATATAGGCGCGGATGCCGAGCGAGGCCTTGTTGAGCCGGGCCGCGAACGCGTCGGCGGTGAGCACCGGTTCGCTGATGGCCGGGTCGTTCACCGTGTCGAAGAAGCGCTGCAGGTTGTAGGTGGCGAAGGTGGCGTGGTCCTCGCTGGGCACCACCGCGCCGCGCGGCTGGTCGAGGCCGTCGCAGGCGCTCGCCAGGGGGCCTTCCGGGTAGATGGTGTAGCGGCGGAAGGTGTAGTCCAGCGGACCGGTCAGCGTGCCGTCGACGATCCGGCAGCCGGCGGCCAGGTTCGCCTGCGGCGCGCCGATGGTGTCGCTGTCCACCGCGATGACCTCGGGGTTGAAGTCCCAGCGCGGGATGGCGGTGGCCGTGGTCCCGCTCGGATCCGGGTCGGGCAGCTGGATGCCGGCCTCGCGCAGCGGGCGCGGCACGCCGGTGACCACCACCGCGAACTGGCCGTTGCCGGTCGAGGTGGCATTGGCTTCGCTGGTGTTGCCGCGGGTGGGCGCGACCACGGTGGCGCTGGGGATGCTGACGCGCATGCCTTCGAAGGCCTCGAGCTGGTCGAGCCCGCCCTCGGGCAGCACGCTGTCCGCCGCCAGCACCACCGGCGCCGGCAGCGCATGGCCGGTGCCGAGCTGGGTGACGGTGGCGAAAGTCAGCTCGGTCATCGGCAGCTGGTAGGGATCGGCGGCGGGAATGTATTCCTCCACCGTGGCCTGCACGCGCACGCGGTGGCCGATCGAGGCCGCCGCGGGCGGGGCCCCCGCGGTGAACACGAAGATGCCCTCGGACGTGGCGTCGTCGCCGTCGTCCTGGCCGTCGGCGGTCTGCATGAAAAAGCCGTTGTTCTTGCGCGCGGTGACGATGCCCTCGGTCACCACCGACTGGCCCGCGAGCGGCGAGCTCGCGCCCGCGCCCTGGATGGCGGCGATCGGCACGATCGTGAAGTCGTCGTTGACGATGGTGCCGGTGCCAACGAGGGTGCCGTCCGCCGCGCCGGAGATGTTCGACAGCGCCAGGCCGAAGGTTTCGTCGGCCTCGGCCACGGTGTCGCCTACCACGGTGACCGAGAGCGAGACCGAGGTGTCGCCTTCGGCGATGGTGGCCGTGCCGCTCTTGGCGACGTAGTCCTCGCCGGCCAGCGCGGTGCCGTTGGCGGTCGCATAGTCGAAGCTGGCGCCGCCGGGACCGGCGGGCCGGCTCAGGCCGACCTGGAAGAACATCTCGGTGGTGCCCGAATCGCCCTCGGCCACGCTGCCGTTGCCGAGGTTGATCACCGGGACGGCGCCGCCGCCGCCGGCAACCACGCTGATGTCGTCGATGCCGATCCATTCGTCGTTGCCGGCGGCGTTCGTGGTCATGATCCGCAGCTCAACCAGCGCCTGGTTGTCGGCGTCGGCGGGCAGATTCACCGACACCGGCGTGTCGCGCGTGCCGCCGGGGCTGCTGGCGTCGGCGACGTAGGCCTCGGGCACGTTGCTGAAGTCGCCGATGCCGCCGACGCGGTAGTGCAGGGCGACCTGCTGGACGGCGTCGTCGGCCGAGGCGTCGACGTCGCGCAGGCGGTAGGACACCTGGATGCCGCTCGCGCCGCGGGTGTCGAGGTGGATCCTGAGATAGGGCGCGTCCGCCGAACCGCTGCCCTGCAGCGCCACCACCGGATCGGCGATGTGGAACTCGGCCACGCCGCCGTTGCTGATGCTGGTACTGGTCTGGTTGGCGATCACGTCGACGACGCCGGCGGCATCGGCGCCCAGCACCGTCTGCGGGTCGACCCCGTTGGCCGAAGTCAGGTCGCCGCCGAGGTAGCCGAGGATGCCGGGCACGTTCGACCAATCGTCATTGGCGGTGACCAGGCCGGTATCGGTCCAGTCCTGCGCGAACGGCAGCGCCTGCGGCGTGGAATCGGCGTGCGCGGCGCCGATGGCCGCGGACAGGGCAAGGGCGAGCGCCAGGCGGCGCGGAGTCGGTTGCATGGTGTGGTTCCCCTGGAAGATGTCTGGCGCGGCCCCCGCCGCAGCTCCGCGATTCTGCACCAGCCGGGCGGCAGTTGTGTGACGCACCCGGACTCGGCCATCCCCCGCCACGGGAGGGGCCTGCGCTACCCTTTGCGCATGAGCATCGAACACAACGAACGCGCCCTGGAGGCCGGCATCCACACCGAGCTTTCCGGCCGCATGACCTACGGCGGCTACCTGCGTCTGGACCGGCTGCTGTCAGCGCAGCAGCCGGTGACCGACCCGCCGCACCACGACGAAATGCTGTTCATCATCCAGCACCAGGTCTCGGAGCTGTGGCTGAAGCTGCTGGTCCACGAGCTGCAGGCGGCGGTCGGCCACCTGCGGGCGGGCCGGCTGGACCCGTGCCAGAAAATCTTCGCGCGCTGCAAGGGCGTGCTGCGCCAGCTGACCGCGATGTGGTCGGTGCTGGAAACGCTCACGCCTTCGGAGTACGCCGAGTTCCGCGACCTGCTGGGGCCGTCCTCGGGCTTCCAGTCGGCCCAGTACCGCACCGTCGAGTTCCTGCTCGGCAACAAGAACGCGGGCATGCTGAAGGTCTTCGCCCACGACCCCGCGGCCGAGGCCATGCTGCGCGGCGCGCTCGAGGCGCCCGGCCTGTACGACGAGGCCCTGCGCCACCTGGCGCGCACCGGCCACGCCGTGCCGGCGCGCCACCTGGAGCGCGACTGGACCCGGCCGCACGTGATGGACGACGAGCTGATGCCGGTGTTCGAGCGCATCTACCGCGACACCGCCTCGCACTGGGAGGCCTACCACCTCTGCGAGGACCTGGTGGACCTGGAAACCGAGTTCCAGCTCTGGCGCTTCCGCCACATGCGCACGGTGATGCGCATCATCGGCTTCAAGCGCGGCACCGGCGGTTCCAGCGGCGTGGGCTTCCTGAAGCAGGCGCTGGATCTGACCTTCTTCCCGGAGCTGTTCGAGGTGCGCACGCGCATCGGCGGCGCGCCGGACGGCGCCTACTGAGCGGGCGATGCAGGCGCGACCCTGCCGTCGGTCCGCCTGCTAGGATCCGCCACTGATTCCAAGGGGATATTGCATGAACCAGCCAGCACAGGAACGCGCCACCGCGTCGCGCGGCCCCGTTTCGCGCGCCCTCGACGCCATCGAGCGCATCGGCAACCGGCTTCCAGATCCGGCGATCCTGTTCCTGATCCTGATGCTGGCGACCTGGGCGATTTCGGCGCTGCTGTCCGGCGTCAGCTTCAGCGAGATCGATCCGCGCAGCGGTGATCCGGTGGTGATCCGGAACCTGCTCTCCGGGGCCAGCCTGACCGCGTTCATGGCCACGATGGTGTCCACCTTCGTGAACTTCGCGCCGCTGGGCGTGGTGCTGGTCGCCATGCTCGGCCTGGGCGTGGCCGAGCACACCGGCTTCATCAACGCGGTGCTGCGCGCGATCCTCGGCGTGACCCCGAAGATGCTGCTGACGCCGGCGCTGATCGGAGTGGGCATCCTCAGCCACGTCGCGGTCGACGCTGGCTACGTGCTGGTGATCCCGCTGGGCGCGGTGATCTTCTATGCCGCCGGGCGCCACCCGCTGGCCGGCATCGCGGCGGCCTTCGCAGGCGTGTCGGGCGGCTTCTCCGCGACGTTCTTCGTGCCGTCTAGCCTCGACCCGATGCTGGCCGGACTGACCCAGGAGGCCGCGCGCATCATCGCGCCCGAGGCCCTGGTCAATCCGATGAACAACTACTTCTTCACCACCGCTTCGACCTTCCTGGTGGTGCTGGTGGGCTGGTTCCTGACCGACCGCGTCATCGAGCCGCGCCTGCAGGCCACGGTCGTCGACGGTGACAGCGGCGACATGCCGACCATGGATCCGCTGACGCCCGTCGAGAAGCGCGCCCTGTGGAGCGCGCTCGCGGCCATGGGCGTGGCGGTGGTCCTGTTCGTGCTGAGCCTGCTGCCGGCGGGGACGCCGTGGGCCGCGGATCCGGCCACGCTGCCGGCCTCGACCCATCCGCTGCTCGCATTCAGCGCGCCGCTGATGCAGTCGATCGTGGCCCTGATCTTCCTGTTCTTCCTGATTCCGGGCGTGGTCTACGGCTACGTGTCGGGCACGGTCGGCAGCCACCGCGACATCGTCCAGGGCATGAGCAAGTCGATGAGCGGCATGGGCTACTACATCGTCATGGCCTTCTTCGCCGCGCAGTTCATCTACGCATTCAGCCAGTCCAACCTGGGCGTGCTGCTGGCGATCAAGGGCGCCAATACGCTGCAGTCGATGGGCCTGCACATGTCGCTGATGGTGATCGGCATCGTGCTGCTTTCCGGGACGGTGAACCTGCTGATCGGATCGGCGTCGGCCAAGTGGGCGCTGATCGGCGCGATCATGGTGCCGATGATGATGCAGCTGGGAATCTCGCCCGACCTCACCCAGGCCGCCTACCGCGTCGGCGACTCGAGCACCAACATCATCACCCCGCTGATGCCCTATTTCCCGCTGATCGTGGTGTTCTGCCAGAAGTACGTGAAGTCGGCCGGCGTCGGCACGCTGCTGGCACTGATGCTGCCGTTCTCGGTCACGCTGCTGGTCACCTGGAGCCTGTTCCTGGTCGGATTCTGGGCGCTGGGCCTGCCGCTGGGCGTGGGTTCGAGCTACGGCTACCCGGGCTGACAACGGCCGCGCAAAGGGTCCCGCACTTCCCCTTGGCGGCGGCATCACGCTAAGTTAACCGGTCGGCCAGCGCGCCGTACCCAATCAGCCAGGAGTAGCGAGTGACCCCGAATCCCTACGCAGCCGAGGAAAAGAAGACCATCCTCGGCCATCCGCGCGGCCTGTTCGTGCTGTTCTTCGCCGAGATGTGGGAGCGCTTCTCCTACTACGGCATGCGCGCGCTGCTGATCTTCTACCTCGTCCAGCACTGGATGTTCTCGGACGGCGAGGCCTCGGTGATCTACGGCGCCTACACCGCGCTGGTGTACATCGCGCCGGTGGTGGGCGGGTATCTGGCCGACCGCTACCTGGGGCAGCGCAAGGCGGTGCTGTTCGGCGCGGTGCTGCTGACCTTCGGCCACTTCCTGATGGCATTCGAAGGCACCGGTGGCCAGGGCGCGGCCGAGCTCAACATCTTCTGGCTGGCGCTGTCCTTCATCATCGTCGGCTCGGGCTTCCTCAAGGCCAACATCTCGGTGATGGTCGGCCAGCTGTACCCGCGCACCGACATCCGGCGCGACCCGGCGTACACGATCTTCTACATGGGCATCAACCTGGGCGCGATGCTCGGTTCGCTGATCGCCGGCTACCTCGGCCAGACCTATGGCTGGAAGTACGGCTTCGGTGCCGCCGGCGTCGGCATGCTGCTGGGCCTGGTGGTGTTCATCATCGGCAAGCCGATGCTGATGGGCCGCGGCGAGCCGCGTGATCCGCAGCGGCTTGTGGCGCCGATGTTCGGCATCCGCTTCGAGTGGCTGCTCTACGCGCTCAGCTTCCTGACCGTGGGCCTGGTGTGGTGGATGATCCAGCACCAGAAGCTGGTCGGCTTCCTGCTGGGCGGCGCGGGCCTGATCCTGGTCTGCTACGTGCTCTACAAGGCGGTGTTCTCGATGCAGCGCGAAGAGCGCAACCGCATCTTCGCCGCGATGTACCTGATCATCGGCTCGATCCTGTTCTGGGCGCTGTTCGAGCAGGCCGGCGCGTCGCTGAACCTGTTCACCGACCGCTCGGTCGACCGCAATATCCTCGGCTGGGAAGTGCCGGCCTCGATGTTCCAGTCGCTGAACTCGATCTACATCGTCTGCCTGGCGCCTCTGTTCGCGATGATGTGGCTGGCCCTGGCCAGGCGCGGCCTCGAGCCGTCCACTCCCGCCAAGTTCGCACTCGGCGTGGTGCTGGTGGGCGCGGGCTTCCTCGCCCTGGTCGCCGGCGCCAATGCGTCGACCGTGGGCGCGACTCCGGTGATCTTCATCTTCGTGATCTACCTGATCCACACCCTCGGCGAACTGTGCCTGTCGCCGGTGGGGCTGTCGGCGATGAACCGGCTGACGCCGGCCCACATGGCCAGCCTGATCATGGGCACCTGGTTCTTCGCTTCGGCCACCGGCAACTTCGCCGCGGGCCTGATCTCGGCCGCCACCGGCGGCGAGGGCGCGGGTCCGGAGAAGGTGCTGGATGTCTATTCCAACGTCGGCTGGCTGGCGGTGGGCGTGGGCATCGTGATGCTGCTGATCGCACCGCTGGTGAAGAAGCTGATGCACCTCGACACCCTGCGCGACGACGATCTCGCCGGACAGGACGAGCTGGCCGAGCCGGCAGCGGCAGGCATCGACATCACCGAAGAGCGTCGCTGACGCGAGAGTGTGCGGGACGACCCGGTCCGATCGGCCGGGTCGTCCCTGATCGGATCGGTTTGGAATGCTTCAGGCCGGAGTGCTTCAGGCCTTGATGACCGGATCCACGCCCAGGCCCGAGGCCAGCGGGCCCAGGCGATCGCGATAGGGAAGCCAGTCGGGCGCACGCGGCGCCCGCAGCCCGGCGCGCACCTGCGCCGCGCTTGCGGTGGAAACGGCACCGCCGCCGCGCGCCGGCGTCAGCACGGCGGGATCGAAATCCAGGCCGATGTGCGCGAGGACGCGGTGCATGGTGGCGTCCGCGTCGCGCAGCAGGTCGTCATGGGCCACGTCGAGCAGCCTTGGGCCGGCCACGCCGTGCCAGTGCGCCATCAGCGCCGCGTGACCCTGGTGCCACGCCGCCAGTTCGCGCTGGTCATAGGACCAGCGCGCCGAACCGCCATAGAGCATGCGCAGGTTGGAGAAGCACACGTCCATCGGCGCGCGCCGGGTATGGATGAACCGCGCCCGCGGCAGTGCGCGCGCGATGCAGCCCAGCAGCAGGGAATTGGTGGGCAGCTTCTCCGTCCACAGGCCGCGGCCGCGCGCGCGCCATGCGTTCGCCTCGAGGAAGGCCCGGCCCAGCGCCGGCCAGTCGATCGTTTCCAGGCGATCGAGGAGCGCGGCGTCGATCAGGCCCTGGCCGCGATGGTCGGCGGCCAGCCGCAGAGCCGCGGCAAAGCCCATGCTTTCGCCGCCCTCGGCTACCGCGGGGTGGCCTCCAAGCATGCGTTCGAGCACCGTCGAGCCGGAGCGGAACAGGCCGACGATGAACACCGGTTGCTGCGCGCCAGCGCCCGGGTCATGGCCCGGACCGGCAAGGAATCCCGCGTCGCAGCGGTCGCGGATGGCTTCGAGCAGACGCAGGTCGTCGGCGACGTCGTAGCGCATGGCGGCGCGCTTGGCGCGCATGCCGCGCTCGAGCTCGGGCCAGGCGGCCGCGTGTTCGCCGAGCTCGTGCAGCTCGTCGAACAGGGAGTGGCTGAAGTGGATGTCGTGCTCGCTCCCCGGGGCGACGCGCGCCCGTTCGTCGCGCAGGCGGGCGATGCGCGCCGGCGTGCCCGTCGTGTCCTGCGCGCGCAGCTGTGACAGGCGGCGGTGGGCATGGGCGAAGTGCGGCGTCACGGCGATCGCCCGGTCCAGGTCCTCGCGGGCGCCGGCCATGTCGCCCAGGAACAGGCGCGTGCTGCCGCGCACGTAGCGCGCGGGGGCGTGGCCGGGGTCGCGGGCCACCGCGCGGTCCAGCCAGGCCATCCCGGCTTCGTGCAGGTCCTCGGCGCCAAGCAGGTCCGCCAGCGCGACCATGTCGTCGACGCTGGCCTGGTCGGCGCGCCCGGCAAGCGCGAGCGACAGCTCGGTCAGCGCGCGTGGCTCGTGCAGGTCGCGCAGCAGTCGCGCGAGCGCCAGCGCGTGCGGCCAGGAGCGGGGGCCGGCTGCGTGGGCCCGCATCGTGGCGGCATGCATGTCGCGGTAGCGGCCGGCGCGCGCCTGGGCCTTGGCCAATCCGAGCCAGGGCGCCGCATCGCCGGGTGCCGCGTCGGCCAGTCGTGCATAGGCAGCGGCGGCGCCGGCCCAGTCGCAGGCCGCGGCCAGTGCGTTGGCTTCCAGCCAGGCCTGGGCGTCGGGCAGGCTGGCGTCGTCCGAGCGGGTGTCTGCTTGCATCGTGACCAATCTACTAGAGCCCGTAGCGTTCGCCGAGCCTGTCCAGCATGCGCGAAAACTGCACGCGCTCGTCCTCGCTCAGCGGCGCCAGCAGTTCGCGCTCGTAGGCCAGCGCCAGCGGCGCGACCTGCGAATACACCTCGCGTCCGCCTTCGCTGAGTTCCAGCACCGAGCGCCGGCGGTCTTCGTCATGCATTTCCCGGTGCAGCAGGCCGCGCTCGAGCAGGCGGGCCACGGCGCGGCTCACCGCCACCTTGTCCATGGCGCTGCGTTCGGCGACGCCGGCGGCCGACAGCCCGGGGAAGCGGCCGAGCACGGCGATGATCCGCCACTCGGTGACGGCCAGGCCAAAGCGTTCTCCGTAGGCCTCGGCGATCTCCTGGCTGACCACGTTGGACAGCAGGCTGAGCTGGTAGGGCACGAAGCGCTCGAGGTCGAGGACCGCGTCGCCGGCGGCATCGATGGCGGGGGCGGTGGGGCCTTTCCTGTCTGGAGGCTGGGACATTGCTGCGCTGCGCCTTGCAACTAGTTTCATATGAAACTATAACATCGCATCCCTCCCGTCCACTGCAGGAGCCGCCATGAGCGCCCAGACCCAGACCCAGCCGAACCTCGGCATGCAGGTCACCACCTTTGAAAACCCGATGGGCATCAACGGCTTCGAGTTCGTCGAATTCGCCGCGCCCGCCGGCCGCGCCGACGCGATGCGCAGCTACCTGGAGAAGCTCGGCTTCACCGCGGTCGCAAGGCACCGCCAGCGCGCGATCACCCTGTACCGCCAGGGCACGATCAACTTCCTGCTCAACGAAGAGCCGGACTCCTTCGCATCGGACTTCGCCGCCAGCCACGGCCCCTCGGCCTGCGGCTTCGCGATCCGCTTCAAGCGCCCGGCGGGCGAAGTGCTCGAGCACGTGCTCGCCAACGGCGGCGAGAAGGCCGACCACAGGACCGATACCGGCGCCGTCGACTTCCCCGCGATCAAGGGCATCGGCGACTGCATGTTGTACCTCGTCGGCGACGGCGCCGACGTCTACGCCGACTACGCGCCGCTGCCGGGCGTCGACCAGCACCCGAAGGGCTTTGGCCTGACCTTCATCGACCACCTGACGCACAACCTGTTCCTGGGCAACATGCAGAAGTGGTCGGACTACTACGAGACGCTGTTCAACTTCCGCGAGATCCGCTACTTCGACATCAAGGGCTCCAAGACCGGCCTGCTGTCGAAGGCGATGACCGCGCCCGACGGCGTGGTCCGCATCCCGCTCAACGAGTCCAGCGACGAGAAGAGCCAGATCAACGAATACCTGCGCGACTACAAGGGCGAGGGCATCCAGCACATCGCGCTGTTCACCGACGACATCTACGCGTCGGTGGAGAAGATGCGCGAGGCCGGGATCGCCTTCCTCGACACGCCGGCCACCTACTTCGACGTCATCGACCAGCGCGTGCCCGACCATGGCGAGGACGTCGAGCGCCTGCGTCGCAACGCGATCCTGATCGACGCCGATCCGGAGACCAAGCAGCGCAAGCTGCTGCAGATCTTCGGCAAGAACGCGTTCGGGCCGATCTTCTTCGAGATCATCCAGCGCAAGGGCAACGAGGGCTTCGGCGAGGGCAACTTCCAGGCGCTGTTCGAGTCGATCGAGCGCGACCAGATGGAGCGCGGGGTGCTGTAAGCGCGCTTCGGAGGGGGAGGGAAGCGCGCGCTGCGCTTGCCCACCCGCGTAAATCCGTGGCAAACGCTTTTCCGGGAGACAGCCGTGGTCGATTACATGTCGGGTTTTGGCAACGAGTTCGCCACCGAAGCGGTGGCCGGGGCGCTGCCGGTGGGGCGGAACTCGCCGCAGCGGGTGGCGCACGGGCTCTATGCCGAGCAGCTCACGGGCACGGCGTTCACCGCGCCGCGCCACGCCAACCGGCGCAGCTGGCTGTACCGGATCCGTCCGGCGGCGATGCACGGCAGCTTCCAGCCGTATGCGCAGCCGCGCCTGCACGAGGATTTCGGCGATGGCCCGGTGACGCCGGACCAGCTGCGCTGGGATCCGCTGCCGATGCCTGCGGGCGGGACCCGGGTCGACTTCGTCGATGGCCTGTTCACCATGGCCGGCAACGGCGGTTCGCGCGCAGGCACGGGCGTCGGCATCCACATGTACGCGGCCAACGCTTCGATGCACGGCCGCTTCTTCTACAGCGCCGACGGCGAGCTGCTGATCGTCCCGCAGCAGGGTCGCCTGCGCATCGCCACCGAGCTCGGCGTGCTGGAGGTGGAGCCGCAGGAGATCGCGGTCATCCCGCGCGGCGTGCGCTTCCGGGTCGAGCTGCCTGATGCCGAAGGCGACGGCGGCACGGTGCGCGGCTACGTCTGCGAAAACTACGGCGCGCTGCTGCAGCTGCCCGACCTCGGCCCGATCGGCTCCAACGGCCTGGCAAACCCGCGCGACTTCCTGGCGCCGGTCGCGGCCTACGAGGAAGGCGAAGGCGACTTCGAACTCATCGCCAAGTTCCAGGGCCACCTGTGGCGCGCGGATATCGACCATTCGCCGCTGGACGTGGTCGCCTGGCACGGCAACTACGCGCCGTACAAATACGACCTGCGCCGCTTCAATGCCATCGGCTCGATCAGCTTCGACCATCCGGATCCGTCGATCTTCCTGGTGCTGCATTCGCCCAGCGACACGCCCGGCACCAGCAACATGGACTTCGCGATCTTCCCGCCGCGCTGGCTGGTGCAGCAGGACACCTTCCGCCCGCCGTGGTTCCACCGCAACGTCGCCAGCGAGTTCATGGGCCTGGTGCACGGCGCCTACGACGCCAAGGCCGAGGGTTTCGCGCCCGGCGGCTGCAGCCTGCACAACTGCATGACCGGGCACGGGCCCGATGCCGCGACCTTCGAGAAGGCCTCGGCGGCCGACCTGTCGCAGCCCGACGTGATCAGCGACACCATGGCCTTCATGTTCGAAACCCGCGCAGTGATCCGACCCACGCGGCAGGCGCTTGACGCCGCACACCGCCAGCGCGGCTACCAGGCGTGCTGGGCGGGTCTGCGCAGGCACTTCCAGGCCGGCGGCTGAGCGACACGGCGCGCCCGCCGCCGCCGCGCTGGCCTCGTCGCCGGATCTCCACACCGTCCGCGCACGGTTTTGTCGTAGCCTTGGACTTCCGCCATCCGGAGCAAGCGCATGCGTCGTGCCCCCACAGTTGTCCTGCTGTCCCTGACCCTGGCGCTCGCCGCCTGCGACGCCGAGCGCAGCGCCGAGAACGGCGTGGAGGCGGCCACCGACGCCATCGAGGCGATCGAGCCCGTGACCGAACCCGCGGCGGCCGCCGCGGCGATTCCGGCCGCGGGTGATTCACGCATGGACGGTTACGCGGACCTGGAGTTCGGCATGACCGCCGCGGAGGCGCGCGCGGACTGGAGCGGCAACCCGCTCGAATCCCTGGGCGAGCCTGCCGACGGCTCCAGCTGCCACCACCTGGTCCCGGCAGGCCAGGCGACGCCGGCCGACCTGGCCTTCATGTTCGAGGACGACCTGTTCGTCCGCTACAGCGTCGAGTCGACCGAAGTCACCGCTCCCGGCGGCGGCCGCGTCGGCATGGACGAGGCCACCCTGCAGGGCCTCTACGGCGAGCGGCTGCAGTCGGCCCCGCACAAGTACGTGGAAGGCGGCAAGGTGCTGATGAGCCCCGAGGACGGCGGCGCGCTGCCGTCGCGGCTGTTCTTCGAACTCGGCGCCGGCGGCGTCGTGAGCAGCTGGCGCGTGGGCATGGCGCCGCAGATCGGCTACGTCGAAGGCTGCAGCTGAGCGGACCTGGAAGCGGCGTGGCCGCGACCTGCTGTGCAATCGCGGCCGTGGCCGCTCCCACGGGAATGAGCGGCGCGGAGACAAGCGATGTTTGAGGCGATCGGCTTCACGATCCTCGGCCTGGTGCTGCTTGCACTGGGTGGCGACTCCCTGGTCAAGGGCGCGGCGGGCCTCGGCGAACGCCTGGGCATCCCGCGCTTCGCGGTCGGGCTCGGGCTGGTCGCGGTGGCGACGTCGCTGCCGGAGCTTGCGGTCAATGCGCGCGCGGTGGCGTCGGGCGACCGCGCGCTCGCGCTGGGCAACGCGGTCGGCAGCAACATCGTCAACGTCGGCCTGACCCTGGGGCTGGCGGCGCTGGCGGCGCCGCTGGTCATCCGCTGGCGGGCGCTGTCGCCGCTCCTGGCCGTGCTGCTGCTGTCGACGCTGGCGGTCGGAGGGCTCAGCCTGGACGGCGGCCTCTCGCGCATTGAAGGCGTTGTGCTGCTGCTGGTGTTCGTGGGCGTGGTGGCCTTCGTCGCCATGCGCGGCGATGACGAGTCGCCGGAGGTGCGCGCGGAGATCGATGCGTTCGCGACCACGCGCGGTGGGCTGGGCATGAACATCGTGCGGGTCGTGCTGGCCACGGTGCTGCTGTGGTTCGGCGCCGGCTGGATCGTGGCCCACATGCCGACGATCGGCCACGCCCTGGGCATGGACTCGCTGCTTGCCGGCCTGGTGCTGGTGGCGGTCGGCACGGCGCTGCCGGAGGCCGCCGCGGCGGTTGCCGCCGCGCGTCGCGGACAGGGCGACATCGTCGCCGGCCATGTGATCGGCTCCAGCCTGTTCAACCTGCTGGTGGTGCTGGGCGGCATGGCGGCGGTCGGCGGCACGGTGCCGGTGCCGGCCTCGTTCGTGCGCCTTGAACTGCCGGTGGCCTTCCTGTTCGCCCTGCTGCTGGTGCCGCTGCTGCGCGGCAATACCACGGTCAGCCGGGGCGAGGGCGGGATGTTGCTGGCCGCGCTGGCCGCCTGGCTCGTGCTGGAGGCCGCGCTGCTCGGCTGAGTTGGCCCGGGCCGGCGGCGGTCCGCCGGGCCGCGGCTCAGAAGCCTTCGTCGTCGCTGCCGTCCGGGCGCGGCGGCACATGGGTGTCCTCGTCGGACTTGCCCGGCAGCTGCGGCCACTCGTCCATCCGCAGTGACAGCGCGGCCTTGGACATCAGGTGCGCGCTGATCGGCGCGGTGATCAGCAGGAAGGCGACGATCAGCAGTTCGCGCGGCTGCGGGTCACTGCCCACGAACATGTGGTAGCCGACCGATGCGCTCAGCACGCAGCCCACGCCCAGGGTGCTGGCCTTGGTCGGCGCGTGCAGGCGCCGGAAGAACTCCGACAGCTTCACCAGACCCACTCCGCCCATCAGGATGAAGAAGCTGCCGACAAGCAGCAGCGCCACCAGCAGCAGTTCCCAGAAGACGTTCATTCGACGATGTCCCTCCGCATCACGTACTTGCTCAGCACCACCGTGCTGACGAAGCCGAGCATGGCGATGATCAGCGCCGCCTCGAAGTAGATGGCGCTCTTCAGGTGCATGCCCAGCAGCATGAGCTCGGCGATGGCGGTGACGTTGAGCGTGTCCAGGGCGACGATGCGGTCGGGCACGGTCGGGCCGCGCAGCAGGCGCCACAGCGCCAGCAGCATCGCCAGGCCGACCACGTACATCGACACGCCGATGGCGACATCGATCAGGCCGTGGCCGAAGACCTGGATGCCGGCGAGTTCGGGAGGGTTCACGGGAAGATCTCCATCAGCGGGCATTCGTAGCGGCGCTTGATGTCTGCCACCAGCGCGGCTTCGTCGGCAAGGTCGAGCACGTGTACCAGCAGGTAGCGACGGTCATCGGACAGCGCGGCGGTGACCGTGCCCGGGGTCAGGGTGATGCAGCACGCCAGCGCGGTGATGCCGTGGATGTTGCCGATGTCCAGCGGGTACCAGATGAAGCCGGAATGGATCCGCGACTCGCGGCCAAGCACCTGCCGCGCCACGCGTACGTTGGACATCAGGATGTCCCAGAGCAGCACGACCAGCAGCTTCGGCAGCGGGCGCAGGCTGCCGATGTTCGCGAACTCGCGATCGATCCGGGTGGCATACAGCGGGATCACCAGGCCCAGCAGCAGCGCCAGGGTGAGCTGCGCGGCGTTGACCTCGGACACCATCAGCAGCCAGAACACGGTGATGGACAGGGTGAGCGGCAGCGAGGGCAGCCAGCGGCGGTTCATGGCAGCCTCCTCTGCGGCATGGCGGCGCGCACCTGGTCGATATAGGTGGCCGGTGCCAGTAATTGTTCGGCGGTGGCGCGCGTGTAGGCAGTCACCGGGCCCGGAGCGACCGCCATGGCGACGCCGTACGACAGCAGCAGCATGGTGGCGATGGTCTCGGGCAGGCGCAGGCGCCCGCGCCCCTCGGCGGGGTGGTCGGGAAGGGCGTCGCCGGCGGCCGACAGCTCGGCTGCGGCGGGCTTCCAGAAGATGCGCGTTCCGGCACGGGTCAGTCCGACGATCACCAGCATGCTGCTGCCCAGGATCGCCGGCCACGCCCACTGGATGTCGACCTCGGGCACCGCCTGCAGCAGCAGGGTCTTGCCGATGAAGCCCGACAGCGGAGGCAGGCCGGCGACGGAAATCGCGCCGACCATGAACATGGCGCCGGCCATGATGCGCACGCCGGGCGCGGGGGCGAAGGCGCGCAGCGCATCGCCGGCGTCGCCGCGCCCGCGGCGGACGAGGTCGGCGACCAGGAACAGCGCGGCGGCGACGAAGGTGCTGTGCATCAGGTAGTAGAGGCCGGCGCCGATGGTGCCGGCGGTGCGCAGGCCGAAGGCGATGAACAGCGTGGTCGCCGAAACCAGCACCACGTAGGCCACCAGCACCCGCAGGCGCGACGCGGCGAGGACGCCAAGCGTGGCCAGCGCCAGCCCGCCGACCGCCGCCGGCAGGATCCAGTCCCAGCCGTAGCCGGCCATCGGCCCCGCGTCCTCGCCCAGCATCAGCGAACCCACGCGCAGCACGGCATAGATGCCGACCTTGGTCATGATCGCGAACAGCGCCGCGACCGCGGCCGGGGCGCGGGTATAGGCCTCGGGCAGCCACAGGTACAGCGGCATCAGCGCGGCCTTGGAGCAGAACACCACCAGCAGCAGGCCGATGGTGGCCTTGGCCAGCTTCAGGTCGCCGGGCGGGACCGTGGCTACGCGCGAGGCGAGTTCGGCCATGTTGAGCGTGCCGAACACGCCGTAGACCAGGCCGAGCGCGATCAGGAACAGGGTCGAGGCGGCGATGTTGAACGCCACGTAGTGCATGCCCGCGCTCATGCGCACGCCGCGGCCACCGGACAGCAGCAGGCCGTAGGACGCGATCAGCATGACCTCGAAGAACACGAACAGGTTGAAGACGTCGCCGGTCAGGAAGGCGCCGTTGATGCCCATCAGCTGCAGCTGGAACAGGGCATGGAAGTGCGGCGCACGCCGGTCCCAGCCGGAGCAGGCATGCAGCAGGCAGGCCACGCCCAGCAGCGACGTGGTGAGCACCATCATCGCCGAGAGCCGGTCGACCATCAGCGCGATGCCGATGCGCGCCGGCCAGTCGCCAAGCAGGTAGACCAGTACCGAACCCTCGTGGGCGCGGGCCACCAGCAGGATCGACGCCACCAGGGTGGCCAGCATGAAGGTCCACGCCACCGAGCGCTGCACGATGGTGCCCACGCGCCGGTGCTCGACGAACAGCGACAGCGCGCCGCCCAGCAGCGGCAGCAGGATGGGAAGGATCGGCAGCTGGCTCATCCGCGATCCCCGCTGCGGTCATCGCGCACGTCGCCGGCATCGACATGGTCGCTGTCGTTATCGGCGCGGCTGCGCATCGCCAGCACGATGAGGACCGCGGTCATCGCGAACGAAATCACGATCGCGGTGAGCACCAGCGCCTGCGGCAGCGGGTCGGTGTGGTTGGCGAGCGTCGCCTCCAGGCCCGGCTGCAGCACCGGCGGCTTGCCGATGGTGAGCCGGCCGCTGGAGAAGATCAGCAGGTTGGTGCCATAGGAGAGCAGGGTGAGGCCCAAAATCACGTCGAAGCTGCGCGCGCGCAGGACCAGGTACACGCCGGCGAACACCAGCACGGCGATACCGCTGGCAATGGCGAGTTCCATCAGTTGGCCTCCCCGGTGGTGGCGGAGCGGGTGGCGGGATCGATCGTGCCGCGATGGGCGATCATTTTCTTGGAGGGCTCGATGGTGCCCATCATCGACAGGATCAGCATGGTGCTTCCGAATACGACCAGGTACACGCCGAGGTCGAAGACCGCCGCGCTGGCCAGGGGGATCGTGCCCAGCAGCGGCAGCTCCAGGTCGTAGTGGCCGCTGGACAGGAAGGGCACGTCGAACAGCATCGCCGCCGCGCCCCCGAACAGCGCGATCAGCAGGCCGGCGCCGATCGCACGGATGTAGTCGAAGCCGAAGCGCGATTCCACCGAGGCCGCGCCCTGGATCACGTACTGGATCAGCAGCGGCACCGCCAGCGTCAGGCCGGCGATGAAGCCGCCGCCCGGCGAGTTGTGGCCGCGCAGGAACAGGAAGATCGACACCACGAGCGTCAGCGGGAACATCATCTGCGCAAGGTCGGCGGGCACCGGTAGCTTGACCGGCGGCCCGGGCATCACCTTTTCCGGCGCCATGCGCGCGCGGCGCAGCATGGCGTGCACCACCAGGCCGGCGATGCCGAACACGGTGATCTCGCCCAGGGTGTCGAAGCCGCGGAAGTCCACCAGGATCACGTTGACGATGTTGCTGCCCCAGGCTTCGGGCAGCGACCGGGCGGTGATTTCCGCGGCGACGCCGTTCGACGGTGGCCGGGTCATCATCGCCCAGGCCAGGCCGCCGGTGCCGACGCCTGCGACCAGGGCCACCGCGCCATCGCGCAGGCGGCGCGGCAGGGAGCGCAGGGGCGGCGAATCCTTGGGCAGGTAGTGCAGGCCCAGCAGCATCAGCGCCACCGTCACCAGCTCCACCAGCAGCTGGGTGAGCGCGAGGTCCGGCGCCGACAGCGCCACGAAGGTCATGCTTACCGCCAGGCCGCAGCCGCCCATCACCAGCACCGCCAACAGGCGGTGGCGGTACAGCGCCAGGGTGCCGAACGCGCAGCACACCAGCATCAGCCACAGCACCCAGGCCAGGCGCACCATTGGCTGGCCGGCGAACACTGTGGGCACGTCGGGGTCGCCCCAGGCGGCGATGAACGGCGCTGCGCCCGCGGCGATGGCCACCAGCACCAGCCACAGCAGGCTGCGCTGCATGCTGCCGTTGGCGATGGTGTGGGTGAAGCGGCGCCCGAGCCGGAACAGCGCCTCGATGTTGAGATGGAACAGCTTGCGGCCGAGCGACTGGCGCACGATGGCGTGCAGGTCGAACACGCGATTGAGGCCCAGGTACAGCAGTACGCCGCAGACCACCCCGCCCAGGCTCATCAGCAGCGGCGTGTTGATGCCATGCCAGACGGCCAGGCTGTACTCGGGCAGCGCGTCGCCAAGCACGCCCCGCGCCGCCGTCTGCAGGAAGGGCCCGATCGTCCACTGCGGCGCGATGCCCACGGCCACGCAGGCCACCACCAGGATCGCCACCGGCACCTGCATGAAGCGCGGCGGCTCGTGGACTTCGTTTTCGACCGCGCGCGGACCGCGGCCGAGGAAGGTGTCATGGACGAAGCGCAGGCTGTAGGCGACGCCGAAGGTCGCGAACAGGAAGGCGGCGATGGTGATGAACCAGCGCATCTCCTCGTGGCCCTCGATTTCCAGCGCCTGGGCGAAGAACATTTCCTTGGACAGGAAGCCGTTGAGCAGCGGGATGCCGGCCATCGCCAGCGAGGCGATGATCGCCAGCGCGCTGGTATAGGGCATGATCCTGCGCAGCCCGCCCAGGCGGCGCATGTCGCGGGTGCCGGTCTCGTGGTCGACGATGCCGGCGGCCATGAACAGCGAGGCCTTGAAGGTGGCGTGGTTGAGGATGTGGAACATCGCCGCGACCACCGCCATCGGCGTCGACAGGCCGAGCAGCAGCGTGATCAGGCCGAGGTGCGAGATGGTCGAATAGGCGAGCACGCCCTTCATGTCGTGCTGGAAGATCGCGTTCCATGCGCCGATCAGCAGCGTCAGCCCGCCGACGATGCTGACCGTATAGAAGAACAGGTCGGTGCCCGCCAGCGATGGATGCAGGCGCGCCAGCATGAACACGCCGGCCTTCACCATCGTCGCCGAATGCAGGTAGGCCGAGACCGGCGTCGGCGCCGCCATCGCGTGCGGCAGCCAGAAGTGGAACGGGAACTGCGCGCTCTTGGTGAACACGCCGGCCAGCACCAGGCCGAGGATCCAGGGATAGAGTTCGTGGGCGCGGATGGCGTCGCCCGCGGCCAGCACCGCATCGAGCTCGTAGCTGCCTACGACGCGGCCGATCAGCACCACGCCGCCGAGCAGCGCCAGGCCGCCGGCGGCGGTGATGGTCAGCGCCATGCGCGCGCCCTCGCGGGCGTCGTCGCGATGGAACCAGAAGCCGATCAGCAGGAACGAGCTGATCGATGTCAGCTCCCAGAACACCACCGTGAGCAGCAGGTTGCCCGACAGCACCATGCCCAGCATCGAGCCCATGAACAGCAGCAGGAAGCAGAAAAAACGCCGGGTCTTTTCCTGCGGGCCGAGGTAGTAGTGCGCGTACAGCACCACCAGCGCGCCGATGCCCAGCACCATGGCGGAGAACATCCAGCCCAGGCCGTCCAGGCGCAGGCTGAAGGCGAGGCCGGCCTGCGGCAGCCACTCGTGCATGGCGCGCGGGATGTCACCGGCCATCACCCCCGGCGTCAGCCAGGCCAGCACCGCCAGCGACAGCAGCGGGGCCAGGCCCGCCAGCCACGCGACCGCGCGCGCCGGTGCGTCGCGCAGTATCGCGAGCACCAGCGCCAGCACGAAGGGCAGGGCCAGCATGAGTTCGAGCATCGGTGTCCTTGGGTCTTGCCGTGGGGAGACCGCGCTCCGCACGGTCGTCCCGGGATTCTAACAGCGGTGGATATCGCTCCCGGTCATCGCGTCGCCTATCCTGAGTCGATGCACGTCCATCCAACGCACGCGGCCACGCCGCCACGGAATCCTTCCGCATGAGTGCCGGGCGGGGGCGGGCGCTGCTGTTCGGCGGCAGCGGGCAGGTGGGTGCCGCGGTGCTCGCGCGCCTGTTGCACGCGGGATGGGAAGTGGATGCGCTTTCGCGCAACGAACGCGCGCCGGCGCCGGAACTGCGGTGGTTGCGGGGCGGTTTCGATGCCATGCCTTCGCTGGCGGCGGATTACGACGCGGTCCTGAGCTGCGGTCCGCTGGACCGGTTCGCGCAGTGGTACACATCGGCCAAACTTGCATCGCCGCGCGTGGTCGCGTTCGGCTCGACCAGCCTTGCGGTCAAGCGCGCATCGGTCGATGCCGCCGAGCGTGACCTCGCGGCGCGCCTTGCCGCGGCCGAGGATGCGCTGTTCGCGGCGACGTTGGCACGCGGGGGCGATGCCATCGTGCTGCGCCCGACCCTGGTCTATGGCGCCGGCCGCGACCAGACCCTGAGCCGCATCGCCACGATGGCCAGGCGACGCGGATTGTTCGTGCTGCCGCGCGGGGCGACGGGCCTGCGCCAGCCGGTGCACGTCGACGACCTCGCCGCCACGGCGATGGCCGCGCTGGATCAGAGCGGCGTGGGCGGACGTGGCTATGACCTCCCCGGTGGCGAAACCCTGGCCTATCGCGAGATGGTGGCGCGCGTGCTGGCCGCGCTGCGGCCGCCGGCGCGGCTGCTGGAGCTGCCGGCGCCGCTGTTTGCGACGTTGGCCGCCGCGCTGCGCGCGAGCGGGCGGCTGCAGGGTTTCGGCGCGCAGGCACAGGCGCGCCTGCGCGAAGACCTGGTGTTCGACATCGCGCCGGCCACTGCCGCGCTGGGCCACGCGCCGCGGCCGTTTCGGCCCGATGCAACGATGTTCGATCCGGACTGATCCAGCCGGGTCGCGTTCAGATCTCGCGCGCCGGCGGCAGCGGCCGGGACTTGGCCAGCGCGCGCAGCGCGATCGCCACCACGCCACCCAGCACCAGGGCGCCGCCGATCCACAGCTGCGGCCCCGGGCTGTCGCCCCAGACGAAGATGCCCAGCAGCACCGCCAGGAGCGGCGTCAGCATCAGCCACGGCGTGAGCTGCGCCACGGGATGTCGCTGCAGCAGCAGGAAGTAGACGCCGTGGCCGAGCAGCGACGCCACCAGCGCCGAGTACGACACGCCGATCCACGCCCGCGGGCTGACCGTAGCCAGCGCCGCGATCCCGCCCGGTTCGAACACAAGGCTGAGCGCCATGAGCGGCAGCACCGCGATCAGCGCACTCCAGCCCTGCTGGGTGACCATGCCGATGCCGCCCAGGCGGCGCATCAGCACCGTGCCCAGCGCCAGGAAACCGGCCGAGACCAGCATCGCCGCGATCGCCGCCGGCTTCTCGATGATCGAGGGGTCGAAGCCGATCACCAGCACGCCGATGAAGCTGACCGCGATCGCGGTGCCGGTGCGCCAGGCGAAGCGCTCGCCCAGCACCACCCACGCCAGCAGCGCCGACATCGGCACGTAGCTCTGCATCACGATCGCCACCGCGGACAGCTCGCCGGCCAAGCGCAGCGCCCAGAAGCTGAGCCCGAAGTGGAGCACGTTCATGCACAGCGCCACCGCGAGGAAGCGCGGCCACTGCGCGCGCCGCACGGGTTTCAGGAACGGCAGCAGCACCAGGGCCACGATCGCCATCCGCAGCGCCGTGTACAGGAAGGCCGGCATCTCAAGCAGTGCGTAGGCCGAGAACAGGAAATTGCCTGCCCAGGCGACGCAGATGGTGAGGATCAGCAAGAGGTCACGTGGAGACATCGGCCATTGTCGCCCGTGCCGCTCCGCTGTGCCCGCCGACCCGGGCGATGGCCTTGGCACGCAGCGTTGCGCACCGCGATGTGGGAGCCGCCATGGCGGCGATGCTTCTTCCTACCAGCGCCAGCCGATGCGGCGATAGATCTTGGACAGCACCCACGCCGGCCCGATCAGGAGATAGACCAGGTCGGTGAGAAAGCTCGGTTTGCGGCCCTCGATGCGGTGGCCGACGAACTGCGCGATCCAGGCCACCACGAACACCGCGATCGCGAGCGCGAGCAGCCCGCGGGTCCCGAGCGCCCCGTGCAGCCACCAGGTGAGCGACGCCATCGCCAGCAGCACAAGCGCCATGCCGACGCCCAGCCGCCGCGAGCTGCGCTGGTAGAACAGCCAGGCCGCGAACATCGGCAGCGCCGCCCAGATCCCCGGCTTGAACAGGGTGCCCGGCGCCGGGATGCACCACAGCAGCGCGATCACGCTCCACAGGATCGCCGGCACGGCGAAGTAATGGATGGCCTGGTTGGTGTCGTTGCGGTGGTCGCCGGAGTAGTTGGCGAACCAGCGGTCGATCGGACGGTCTGCTTGGCTGCTGCCTGCCATGGTGGAACCCCCTGGATGCCTGGTGTGCCGAGAATAGGGCAATCAGGAGCGGTCGTCCGCAGCCATCGCCCGGGGCAGGTGCAGGCGGGCGCGCACTTCGGCGGCCACGCGCAGGGTCTCGCGCAGGGGCCGGGCGTCGAATGGCGTTGCCATGGCCTCGAGCGGACGCACCCGGCCGCGCGCCAGCAGTTCGTCCACGAAGCGCCGGGGGCGGCCGCGGATGGCCTCGGGTCGGTGCACGAACACCGGCGCCGCCGTGGCGCAGGCTTCGGACAGCATGTTCACCGAGTCCGCGCTGCAGGCGATGCGGTCGGCCCAGGCAAGCATGCCGGCATAGGGATTGGCGCCGTCCGCGACGTCGACCCAGGCCACGGTCGGCACCCGCTGCGGGCGGGCGCGCAATGCGCTGCAGACCTGCGGCGGCGTGCGCCGGGAAGCGGTGACCAGCAGGCTGCCGCCGGCGCGCTCGGCCATGGCTTCGGCCGCGTCCATCAGGGTTTCGAAATCGTTGAGGTCGAAGCCGGCGTGTGCGCTGGGTCCGCCGACCAGCACCGCGATCCGCGGCGAGGGCAGGGCGGCGAACGTGGCGAAGGCCTCGCGGCCGCGTGCCAGCCAGGCATCGTCCACGGCGTGCAGGCTGCCGAGCAGCGTCACGACGTTGTCGCCGCGCAGTCCGTCGTGCAGCGGCGCGACCACCACGTCCCAGAGCCGGGGTGGCAGGCGGGGATCGAGGATCTGGACCACGCGCGTGCCGCGTGCACGGAGGATGCGCGTGGCCAGCGCGGCCTGGCGACCGCAGCCCACGGCCAGTGCGGGCGCTGCCGCGAGGACCTGCGCGAAATCCGCTCCGAAGGCGCGCGCATCGCCCGGCAGTCGCCGCGGCGCCAGCCAGCGCCACGGCGCACGCGGGTCGAGCACCAGCTCGCGCGGTACGGGTGACGGCACGGGTGCGTGACCCGTTGCTGGCGTGGACATCGATGCGGTCGCCGACATCGACGCGCTTGAAGACGCAAGCGCCGCGGCCAGGGCCTGCGCCTGGCGCGCATTCCCCGCGCGTCCGTCGCTCAGCGCGACCACGCTTTCCGGGTCGCCGTCGATCGCGGTCATGACCATGCGTTGCAGCCGTGGGACGGTGGAGTCATCGCCGAAACTCTACACTGCGGCCTTCGCCTGCCGACCACGAGGGATCCCGATGTCCGATGTGCTGCCCGATGCCACGCTTGCCCGCCTGTTCCGCGAGGCCCGCTCCCACAACGCCATCGGCGGCGAGGTCGACGACGCCACCCTGCGCGCGCTGTACGACCTGCTGAAGTTCGGCCCCACCGAGGCCAACTCCTGCCCGGCGCGCTTCGTGTTCGTGCGCTCGCCCGAAGCCAAGGCGAAGCTGGCGCCGGCGCTCAGCGACGGCAACCGCGACAAGACCCTGGCGGCGCCGGTGACGGTGATCGTCGGCCACGACATGGCCTTCTACGACAAGCTGCCGGTGCTGTTCCCGCATACCGATGCGCGCTCCTGGTTCGCCGGTTCCGACGAGGCGCGGCTGGAGCGTGTCGGCCTGCGCGGATCGAGCATGCAGGGCGCCTACCTGATCATGGCCGCGCGCGCGCTCGGCCTGGACTGCGGGCCGATGAGCGGCTTCGACAACGGCATGGTCGACGAGGCCTTCTTCAAGGGGACCGCGATCCGCTCCAACATCCTGGTCAACCTGGGCCACGGCGACCCGGCGCAGCTTTTCCCGCGCTCGCCGCGGCTGCCCTTCGACGAGGCCGCGCGCATCGAATGAGCGCGGCAGGCAGCCACGCTGCGGCAGTACCGCGCCCGCGCCCGCGCCCGGCCGCGGCACGGGCGCACACCCGGCGCGATGGCATCGTGGCGACCGAAGCGTTCTCCCGCGGCGACGTGATCGCCCGCGAGTGGATGGGCTGGGGTGCGCTGCGCGTGCTGTCGCGACAGGACTGGGCACCCGGCACCACCCGCGACGATGGCCGCGTGGCCAATATGGAGCGGCTGCTGCTGGTGCTCGAGGGCGCGCTCGAGGTCGACTGTGGTGCTCTCGGCCAGCATCGCCTGGAGGCCAGCGACCTGCTGTGGATCAGCATCGGGCACGGCCTGCCGTCGCTGATGTCCAACGGATCGGCCACGGCGCCCCTGCGCCTGGTCGAATGCTGGCTGCTGCCTGATCGCGTCAACGCCACTCCGGCGGTCGCCTGTCGCCGTGTGGGGCATGGCGATATCGGTTTCGATGCCGACGGCGCCTGGGTCACGCTGGCGGCCGGTGACCGCGGCGGCGGCAACGACGGCGATAGCGGCAACCATGCCGGCAATGCCGGCGGCGGCAATGGCGCCCACATCGACGACGGTTCACTGCCACTGCGGCAGCGGGCGCGACTGATGGCGGTGCGAATTGCCGCGGGCGCAGCGATCGATGTGCCTGTCTGCCCCGGCGGCAGGTGTTGGCTTGAAGTGCTCGACGGCGGCGTGGCGGTCTCCGGCCACGGCAACAACGACGATGACGGCGGCGACCGCGACCGCGACCGCGACCGCGGCAGCGGCAGCGGCAGCGGCCGTGACGACGACGACGACGGCCCGCGGCTTGCCTCCGGCGACGGCATCGCCTGGACCGCCGGCAGCAGCGGTGCACCGTCCATCCTGACCGCCACCGCAGCGGGCACGGCCTGGCTGCTGCTGTTCGTGCTGCCCGCCTGATCCGGGCCACGCGGGCGCCGGCGCGCTAAACTGTGCGGGTCCCCCCAGCCCCGGTCACGTCACGATGTCCACCGCCACGTCGCAGCCCGTCCAGGCCAACGCCGAAAAGCAGTACGAGGTGCGTCGCGCCGACCTGCCGCTGAGCTGCCCGCTGCCGTCCATGGCGCTGTGGAACTCGCACCCGCGCGTGTACCTGCCGATCGAGGACGAAGGCGGACAGTCCGACTGCCCCTACTGCGGCGCCCACTTCGTCCTGGTCGACTGAGCCCGGCGCGCGGCGCCGCCGGCGCATGCCCCGGCCGCTGACCGTCCTGCAGCTGCTTCCGGCCCTGGAGTCGGGGGGCGTCGAGCGCTCCACCCTTGAAGTGTCGGCCGCCCTGGTGGCCGCCGGCCATCGCGCGCTGGTGGCATCCGCCGGGGGCCGGATGCTGCCGGCGCTGCTCGAGTCCGGAGCGGAGCACGTGGCGCTTGATATCGGCCGCAAGTCGCTTGCCACCCTGCGCCTGGTGCGTCCGCTGCGCCAGCTGATGGCCGAACAGGGCGTGGATATCGTGCACGCGCGTTCGCGGCTGCCGGCCTGGATCGGCTGGCGCGCGCTGCAAGGCCTGCCCGCAGGGTCGCGGCCGCGTCTTGTCACCACGGTCCACGGCCTCAATTCGCCTTCGCGCTACAGCCAGGTGATGGCCCGCGGCGAACGCGTCATCTGCGTATCAGCCACCGTGCGCGAACACCTGCTGCGGCACTACCCGGGGACCGATCCCGGCCGGCTGCGCGTCATCCCGCGCGGCATCGATCCGGCGGCCTTCCCGCGCGCACCGCTGCCGGACGGGGCGGCGCGGGCGGTGGCGGCCGCGGAGCACCCGCAGCTCGATGGCAACGGTCCGCTGCTGCTGATGCCGGGTCGCGGCACCCGGCTCAAGGGCCACGCGGACGCGCTCGACCTGCTTGCCGGCCTGCGCGCCGGTGGCCTGGACGCCAGGCTGTGGATGCCCGGCGCCCGCGACCCCGCGCGCGCGGCCTACGTCGCCGAGCTTGAAGCGCGCGCGCAGGCCCTTGGCGTCGCCGATGCCATGGCGATCACGCCGCCGACCGCGGCGATCGCCGAAGCCTATGCCGCCTGCGACCTGGTGCTGCAGCTTTCGCGCAAGCCCGAAGCCTTCGGCCGCACCGTGATCGAAGCCCTTTCCGTGGGCCGGCCCGTGCTTGGCTGGGACCACGGCGGCGTCGGTGAACTGCTGCGCGAGCTGCAGCCGGCTGGCGCGGTAGCGGCCTTCGACAACGCCGCACTGGGCGAGCGCGCACGGCGGATGCTTGCGCGCGACGCGCGGCTACCAGCTACGATTCCACCGGCTCCAGCCATGTATTCACTCCGGTCCATGCAGGACGCCACGCTCTCGGTCTATGACGAACTCCGCTGACACCACGCCCGCAACGCCGCACGCGACCGCCGCCGGGTGGCGCTGGGCGCCGCACTGGGTGCTGGTCTTCGTCGCGCTGTGGCCCGCGCCCGGTTATGCCGAAGCCATCGTGGCCCTCGGGGCGCTGGCGGTCATCATCAAGCTCGCGGCAACGCGCTTCCGCGGCGGCGCGACGCTGCTCAGCGGCCCGGCCTGGGCCCTGACCAGCGTGCTGTTCTTCGCCTACTGGCTGCCCGAACTGCTGTCGGCGGTGGGCTCGGTCGACCCGGCGCGCGCGCTGCGCGAGGCGGCGGTCGACCTGCGCTACCTGCCTTTCCTGTGGCTGGTGGCGATCGCGGTTGCCGACGACCGCGGCAGGCGGCTGACGTTCGGCGGCCTGGCGGTGATCGTGGCGGTGTGGGCCGCAGACGCGCTGGTGGAAGTGGCGTTCGATACCAGCCCGCTGTTCTGGGGCATCGACGCCGCCAAGCAGCTGATCAGCGGCCGCCCGATGTGCGGCCTGGACGAACTTGCACGCGCCGACCGCCTGGGCGGCGTGCTGGGTCCATGCAACCTCAAGCTCGGCCTGGTGCTGGCGAGCCTGTCGCCGTTCCTGCTGTACGCCGCCGGGCGCCGCTGGAAGACCGCGGGCTGGGTGCTTGCGGCCGCGGCGGTGGGCATCGTCATCGTATTCGCAGGCTCGCGCGCCTCGTGGCTGACCTACGGTCTGGTCCTGTTGCTCTCGGGCTGGCGCCTGCTGGGCTGGAAGCGGCTGCTGCTGGTGTTCGCCGCCGGGGCGGCGGTGACGGTGGCCGTGGGCCTGGCGTCGCCGGAGGTGCGCCTGCGCCTGGAGCGGACCTCGCACGCCTTCCAGGCCGGCGAGAATGGTGTCGATACCGCGCTCTCCGGCCGGACCCGGATCTGGGGCGCTGCGCTGTGCATGGTGCGGGAGCATCCGTTCAACGGCGTTGGTGCCCGCGGCTTCCGCGAGGCGTTCCCGGCCTGCGATGCCGAAGCCGGGACGATGGCCGCCTGGGGCGACGGACCGGCCCTGCACGCGCACCAGATCGTGCTCGAAGTGCTCAGCGAAACCGGCATCATCGGACTGCTGCTGTGGCTGTCGGGCGTGGCGCTGGCGGTGCGCGCCTGGCGCTTCGCGAGTGCCGCGGCGCGCGAACGCGCACGGCCGGCGATGCTGGCGCTGCTGGTCACGGTGTTCCCGCTCAACACCCACCTGGCGTTCTATTCGACCTTCTGGGGCGCCCTGACCCTGATGCTGGCGGCGCTGTATGCCGGCAGCCTGCTGGCTCGCGCCAACACCAGCGCGACGGCCCCGGGCGCGACATCCCCGGCTCCAGCCGCGGCAGTCCCGCCTCAGTAGGCCGAGCCGCCGTCGGGCTGGCGCTTGAAGCGGCGGTGGATCCAGAGGTACTGCGCCTGCGCCGCGCGCGCCATGGTTTCGATCGCGGCCATGACCTCGGCCGTGTCCGCGGTGGCATCGCGCGAGGGGTAGCCCTCGCTGGCCGGAAACAGGCGCAGGGTATAGCCACCGTCGTCGCGCCGCGCATGCTGGTAGAACAGCACCGCCGCGCCGGACATGCGCGCCAGCTGGTGGGTCGAGGTCAGGCTGTGCGCCGGCTGGCCGAAGAAAGGTACGTACACGCTGTCGCCGCGGCTCGGATCCTGGTCGGGCGCGTACCAGAGCAGGCCGCCGCGCTTGAGGTGGCGCACGGTGCCGCGCAGGTCCTGCTTCGGGAACATCGCCGCCGCGTAGCGCAGGCGGCCGCGGCGCACGGCCCATTCCATCGCCGGCTGCGCATGCGGGCGATACATGCCGGCCAGCGGCACGTAGTCACACATCAGCCGGCCGCAGACCTCCAGCGTGGTGAAGTGGCCGCTGACCACGATCACCCCGCGACCGCCTGCGCGCGCCGCCTCCATGTGTTCCAGGCCCTCGACCACGAGCCCGCGGCGCAGCGGCTCCACCGAGCCCCACCAGGCACGGGCGAATTCGAACAGGCCGATGCCGATGGCGGCGAAGTGCCGGCGCAGCAGCGCCTCGCGCGCGGCGGCGTCGAGCTCCGGGAAGCACAGTTCGAGGTTGCGCGCGGCCACGCGGCGGCGTGCGGGCAGCGCGCGCCGCAGCAGGCCGCCAACGGCGCGGCCAAGCGCGCGCTGCAGCGGCCACGGCAGGCGCGCCAGCAGCGCCATCGCGCCGATGCCCATCCATGTCGGCCAGTGGCGGGGTCCCAGCGGTGGTTTGTCCCGGTGCGTGGCCATGCGTTGATTCTAAGGGCTTCGCCGCGGCATGCGCCCGCGCACGCTGCGGCTTCGCTATCCTTGGCGCATGGAGGCCGCCCCCCGTGATCGCGCTGTCGAACGCCTGCTGCGCGGCCTGTATTCGGCCGCGCTGTACCTGCTCGTGCCGGTCACGGTCTACCACCTGATCTGGCGCGGTTTCCGCCAGCCCGAATACCTGGAGCGCTGGGGCGAGCGCTACGCCGCCTACCGCACGCCGCCGCTGGACGGCTGCGTGTGGGTGCACGCGGTCTCGGTGGGCGAGGTCACGGCCGCCGCGCCGCTGGTCAACGCCCTGCTGGAGCGGCGTCCCGACCTGCGCCTGCTGGTCACCACCATCACCCCGACCGGCTCGGCGCGCGTGCACGCGCTGTGGGGCGATCGCGTCGAGCACGTCTACCTGCCCTACGATCTATCCGGCGCGGTGCGCCGCTTCCTCGGCCATTTCCGCCCGCGGCTGGCGCTGGTGCTGGAAACCGAACTCTGGCCGAACCTGCTGTTCTGCTGCCGCGACCACGGTGTCCCTGCCTATCTCGTCAACGCGCGCCTGTCCGAACGCTCGCTGCGCGGCTACCGCGCCCTGCGTCCACTGATCGGTCGCGCCCTGCGCACGCTGGCCTGCGTGGCAGCGCAGTCGGAGGCTGACGCCGCGCGCTTCGTGCGCCTGGGCGCGGAGCCGGACGCGGTATCGGTGCTCGGCAACCTCAAGTTCGACGTCAAGGTCGACGGTGCCGCGCGCCGGATCGCGGCCGCGTTCGTCGAGCAAAGCGGTGAGCGCATGGCCTGGATCGCCGCCAGCACGCATCCCGAGGAAGAGGCCGCGGTGATCGCCATCCACCGCCGGCTGCGCGAACGCTGGCCGGACCTGATGCTGCTGTGGGCGCCGCGCCATCCGGAGCGCTTCCGCCCGGTGGCCCAGGCCTGCGTCGAGGCCGGCTGGCGGGTGGCCACGCGCAAGCTCACGCAATGGCCCGACCGCGACGACGATGTCTTCGTGATCGATACCCTGGGCGAGCTGGTGAATTTCTACGCCTGCGCGAAGGTGGCCTTCGTCGGCGGCAGCCTGCAGCCGGTGGGTGGACACAACCTCTTGGAGCCCGCGGCGCTGGGCGTGGCCGTGGTCACCGGGCCGCACCTGCACAACTTCGCCGACATCGCCCGGCAGATGGATGATGCCGGCGCCGTGCGCATCGGCGCGGACGCCGAGGCGGTGGGCGCCGCGGTGGAAGCGCTCCTGGGCGATGAAGGCGCGCGCGCGTCCATGGCCGAGCAGGGCCTGCGCCTGGTGATGGAAGGCCGCGGCGCGCTGGCGCGGACGATCGCGATGGTCACGCCGGAGCTGCCCCCGGCGTGACCCATAGCTGTGTTGCTCAGCCCTCGGCGCCGGTGTCCGGGGTTGCCGCGTCGACCGTGAGCAGGCGGTTGATGTCCTGCACGTTGGCGATGTCCAGGGTGCCCGCGGCCTGGGCCAGGAGCAGCCGGTTCTGCAGGTAGTTGTAGCGCGCCAGCGCGTACTGTTGCTCGGCGTTGAACAGGTTCTGCTGGTTGATCAGCACGTCGACCACGGTGCGGGTGCCCACTTCCAGGCCAACCTGGGACGCCTCGTACGCGCTGCGCGCCGAGATCAGCGCCTGGCGGCGGGCCTCGATCTCGCTGACGCCGGCGACCACCGTCTGGTATGCGTTGCGGGTGTTGCGGTCGAGCGCGCGGCGGGCCTGTTCCAGCTGCTGCTCGGAGATGTCGCGGCGCGACAGCGCCTGGCGGACCTGGGACTGGGTGGCGCCGCCGCTGAAGATCGGCACGCTCAGGGTCAGGCCGATGCTGTGTCCTTCGCCAGTGGACGTGCCGGCGCCGCCACCGGTGCCGAGATCGCCCCAGGCCGCGCCGTTGTCATAGCCGGCGCCAAGGGTGAGCCGCGGCAGGTGGCCGGAACGGGCCGTGTTGACGCTGTGTTCGGCGGCGCTGACGTTGTACTCGGCGGCGCGCAGCGAGGGGTTGTTCTCCAGGGCGCTTGCGAGCCAGCGGCCCAGCCCGTTGCCTTCCGGCGCTTCGGGCTGGAAGTCCTCCGGCAGCGCGCGCAGGGTGCGCACCGGGCGGCCGGTGATCTCCGCCAGGGCCTGGTAGGCGTCTTCGAGGGCATTGCGCGCGAGGATGGTGTTGGCGCGCGCGGCGTCGTACTGGGCGCGCGCCTCGTGCACGTCGGTGATCGGTGCCAGCCCGACCTCAAGGCGCTTGTCGGCGAAGTCGAACTGCTTCTGCAGCGCTTCTTCCGCGGCCTCGGCGGCGGCCAGGGTCTCGATCGCCACCAGCACGTTGAAATAGCTGGCCGAGGTGCGGGTGATCAGCTCGTCGTTGGCGGCCTCGAGGTCAAGCCCGGCTGCGGCGTCGAGGTCGCGCTGCGCGCGCAGGTTGGAGATCGCACCCAGGTCGAACACCGTCTGGCTGAGGTCCACGCCCACGCTGCGGCGGCGCGCGTCGCCGTCGACGCCGGCGGCGTAGCTGCGGTTGATCGATGCGCTGCCGTTGATCTGCGGCAGCAGGCTGGCGCGGGCTTGGACGCGGCCCTCGCGGCTGATGTCGCGGTTGGCTTCGGAGATCGCCAGCTGCGGATCGCTGCCGCGCGCCAGCTCGTAGGTCTGCAGCAGGTCTTCGGCCGATGCCGCGGCCGGCAGCAGGGCGAGAAGGAGCGCAAGGGCGAGGGGGCGACGGATCATCAGGGGAGGTCCTTGGTCGGGGCCGGCGGTCAGCCGGTGGTCAGAACGCGAATGCAGGCGCCGGCACGGCGCCGGCGAGATAGGCGATTTCGGTTTCGAACAACGATTCAATGCGCTTGCCGTTGACGTCGGCGTGCACGAGCACGGCCTCCATGGCCGGCGCGTGGCCGCGCACGATGAACATGCGGCCGCCGGGGCGCAGCCAGCCGATGAAGCGCTCCGGCACGATGTCGGCCGCGGCGCTGACGCAGATCGCGTCGAACTGGCGGCCCGGCTCCCAGGCGAATGCATCGGCATGGACCACAGAGACGTTGCTTGCGCCCTGCGCCAGCAGCGCGGCCTGCGCGCCCAGGGCGAGATCGGCGTGGCGTTCGATCGTGGTCACCGCGCGTGCAAGGCGGCCAATGCAGGCGGCCATGAAACCGCTGCCGGTGCCGATCTCGAGCACGTCTTCGGAGCCTTCCAGCGCCAGCGCCTGCAGCGCGCGGCCTTCGACCACCGGCTTCATCATCGATTCGCCGTGGGCCAGGGGCAGGGCGATATCGGCATAGGCCAGTGCACGATGCGCGGCCGGCACGAACGCGTCGCGCGGCAGGCGCAGCAGGACGTCGAGCACGCGGGGTTCAAGCACGTCCCACGGGCGGATCTGCTGCTCGACCATGGCTTCACGTGCTTTGGCGAAATCGAGGGTCATGATGTCGGGGCCTGGCGGGTCTGGGTGACCGGCCATTTTACGGTGTATTGGCGGGGGGTGCCGACAGCATCGCCGCGACCGGGTGCCGTGCCTGAGTGCCGGAAGTCACCGGGCCGCCCGGCGGGGCGCTCACGGCCCCGGGCGGCGGGCGTAGGCGCGCAGGAACAGTTCCACCGTCGCCTCCAGGTGCGCATCGACGTCGAAACCGGGCATGTCGCCGCAGCCCATCATCAGCCGGGGATGGAGTTCGCCCCTGAGCAGGGCGAAGAACTGGCTCGCCGCGCGCCCGGTGTCGGCCACGTCCAGTTCGCCGGTGGCCGTGCGGCGCGCCAGCAGCGCCGCGAACCCGGCCTGCAGGTGGCCGGCGCCGGCGTCCCAGAACATGCGCGCCAGCCTGGGATCCACCCGCGCGGGCCTGCAGACCAGGCGGAAGCCCGCGAGCGCTTCGGGCGAGGTCATCAGCGCGTGCACCGCGCGCGCGATGCCGACCAGGCGCGGCCGCAGCGGCGTGCCCGGCGATGGCGTGAACAGGGACGGCGGCACCTGCTGCTCGCAGTAGTACTCGACCGCAGCGGCGAACAGCGTGTCCTTGTCGCCGAAGTGGCTGTACACGGTGAGCTTGGAGACCCCGGCCAGGGCCGCGATCTGGTCCATGCTCACGCCCTCGAAGCCATGCTCGAGGAACATGCGCTGGGCCGCATCGAGGATCGCCGCGCCCTTGGCAAGGTCCTTGGGGCGGCCCGGTGCGGGGCGCGGGGCCACCGGCTGGTCGCTGGGCGTGGACATCGGTAAATACTAGACCGTGGAGTTCTGTAACCATAGCACTCGCCACTCCAAGCCCCGGCGCGCGGCCAGGATTCGATCGCCGCGGGCCGCGGCGGTACCGCGGCTAGCGGGGATGTGGGTGGGAACGGGATTGCGGATCGGCGTGGAGGCGGGGACCGGCGTGGGCAAGCAGTTCCGCGCGCGGCCCTGCCACCGGCGAAACATGCGCCAGCGCCGCCACGCCGGCGGTGGCGAAACCGGCCACCATCGCGGCCGCCGCGGCCTCCGCCCGCGCCCGCGATGCGAACCACGCGAAGCACGAGGGCCCACCGCCGGAGATGCTGGCGCCCAGCGCGCCACGTTCGAGCGCGGCCTGCTTCACCGCGGCGAAGCCCGGGATCAGCGGCGCGCGCCGCGGCTCCACCAGCACGTCGCGCAGGCCGTCGCCGATCAGCGCGGCGTCGGCGCGGGCCAGCCCGGTGAGGAACAGGGCCAGGTGCGTGGCGTGTTCGACCACCAGGGGCAGTGGACAGGGCTCGGCCAGGACCGCGCGCGCGTGGCGTGTTTCAAGCACCAGCTCCGGCTGCACGACCACGCAGTGCAGCCATTCCGGCACCTCCAGGCGCAGCAGCCGCGTGGGCGTGGCCAGCGCCACGCCACCGACCAGCATCGGGCCGACATTGTCGCCCTGCCGGCTGTGGGTCGAGGCCCACTCGCCTTCCAGCGCATAGGGGTAGAGCGCTTCGCGGGACAGCGGTTGCGCCAGCAGCGCGTTGGCCGCGACCAGGGCGGCCACGCAGGATGCCGCCGAGCCGCCGAGCCCCGAGCCCATCGGGATGCCCTTGTCGAGTTCGATCGCAAAGCCGTGGCCGAGTCCAAGCCCTTCGCGCAGCGTGATCAGCGCGCGCCCGGCGGTATTGGCCGCGGCGTCCAGGGGAATGCGCTCGATGCCACGCACCGGTCCGCGCACCGCGTCCACGCGCACCACCGGCTCTTCGATGACGCGAACCGTGGCGACGTCGCGCGGCCCGTCGATGACGTGCCCGAGCAGGTCGAAGCCGACGCCGATGTTGCCGACGCTTGCGGGTGCGAAAGCGCGGGCCTGGCGATGGTCTGGGGTCATGTCCGGATTGTCCCATCCCGCGGCCTGCGGTTCACGACGCCGCGCTGCGCTGAGCGCAGGCGCTGGCCTTTCCCCGGCCTGCATGCTCCAATTCCGGCCGAAGCGGGGGTACCACGGCCGGCACGGCGTGGTTGAGACAGACCCTTCGAACCTGATGCGGTTGATACCGCCGTAGGGAAGCTTCGCGACAGCGCCACCGGTCCCGGTGGGGCTGCTGCGCCTTCGCTTCGTCCAGCACGCGGGAGCCTCCCGCGGCACCCACAGGACGATGCCAATGAACGCAGTGCCTTCGCCCCTGCAGCAGCAGGCGCAACAGCTTTCCGAATCCGTCACCCGCCCGATTCCCGGGTCCCGCAAGATCTTCGTCGAAGGATCGCGCGCCGACCTGCGGGTGGCCATGCGCGAAATCGTGCAGACGCCGACCCCGACCCTGTTCGGCGGCGAGGACAATCCTTCGATCCCGGTCTACGACACCTCGGGGCCGTATACCGATCCGGATGCCGACATCGACCTCTCCGCGGGCTTGCCCGCGAAGCGCGCCGGCTGGATTGCCGAGCGCGGTGACACCGAGTGCCTGGATGTCCTGGGCTCCGCCTTCGGCCGCGGACGCGAGGCCGACACGCGCCTGGACGCGGTGCGGTTCCCGTCGCGCGCGCGGCCGCTGCGTGCCACGGCCGGCGCCAACGTCACCCAGATGCACTACGCCCGCCGCGGCATCATCACGCCGGAGATGGAGTACGTCGCCATTCGCGAAAACCAGCGGCTGGACTCCCTGCCGGGGCAGCCACAGCACCCGGGGCAATCGTTCGGGGCGTCGATCCCGGCGCGGATCACGCCGGAGTTCGTGCGCGACGAAATCGCCCGCGGCCGCGCGATCCTGCCCTGCAACATCAACCATCCCGAAAGCGAGCCGATGATCATCGGCCGCAACTTCCTCACCAAGATCAACGCCAACATCGGCAACAGCGCGGTGTCGTCGGGCATCGCGGAAGAGGTCGAGAAGCTGGTCTGGGCGATCCGCTGGGGCGCGGACAACGTGATGGACCTCAGCACCGGCAAGCACATCCACGAAACCCGCGAATGGATCATCCGCAACTCGCCGGTGCCGATCGGCACGGTGCCGATCTACCAGGCGCTGGAAAAGGTCGACGGTCGTGCCGAAGAGCTCAGCTGGGAGATCTTTCGCGACACCCTGGTCGAACAGGCCGAGCAGGGCGTGGACTACTTCACCATCCACGCCGGCGTGCTGCTGCGCCACGTGCCGCTGACCGCGAAGCGCGTCACCGGCATCGTCAGCCGCGGCGGCTCGATCATGGCCAAGTGGTGCCTGGCGCACCACCGCGAAAGCTTCCTCTACGAACGCTTCGAAGACATCTGCGACATCATGAAAGCCTACGACGTGGCCTTCTCGCTGGGTGATGGCCTGCGGCCGGGCTGCATCGCCGATGCCAACGACGCCGCCCAGTTCGCCGAGCTCGAGACCCTGGGCGAACTCACGAAGGTCGCCTGGGCGCATGACGTGCAATGCATGGTCGAAGGTCCCGGGCATGTGCCGATGCAGCTGATCAAGGAGAACATGGAAAAGCAGCTGGCCGAGTGTGGCGAAGCGCCGTTCTACACGCTTGGCCCGCTGACCACCGACATCGCGCCCGGCTACGACCACATCACCAGCGCGATCGGCGCGGCGATGATCGGCTGGTTCGGCACCGCGATGCTCTGTTACGTCACGCCCAAGGAGCACCTGGGCCTGCCCAACCGGCAGGACGTCCGCGACGGGATCATGGCCTACAGGATCGCGGCCCACGCCGCCGACCTGGCGAAGGGGCATCCCGGGTCCCAGGTGCGCGACAACGCCTTGAGCAAGGCGCGCTTCGAGTTCCGCTGGGAAGACCAGTTCAACCTCGGCCTGGACCCGGAGAAGGCCAGGGAGTTCCACGACGAGACCCTGCCGAAGGACGCGCACAAGCTGGCTCATTTCTGCTCCATGTGCGGCCCGCACTTCTGCTCGATGAAAATCAGCCGGGACGTGCGCGACTACGCCGCCGGCAACGACCTCGATGAAGAGCAGGCCCGGCAGGCGGGCATGGCCGGCAAGGCGGCCGAGTTCAGGGCGGCCGGCGCCGAGGTCTACCGGCGCGACTGAACGGAATCAAACGCGTGCCGCGGCGGGGCCCCTGCAGGGGTCCCGCTTCACGTGCGCGCCGCCGGCTGCGTGCTAGCGTCCGCAGCATTCAGATAGGAGCTTCGCCATGGCACGCATCCAACCGTCTTCATTCCGATGGCTGCTGGCCTCGCTTCTGCTCGGGCTGGTCACCGCCTGCGCCACCGGCCCGCGCATCAGCTCGGATTCCGACCCGCGCGTGGACTTCTCCGCCTACCGCACGTTCGCGTTCTACTCGCCCCTGGCGATCGAGCGCGAGGGCTATGCCAGCCTCGTCAGCGGTCGCATGAAGGCCGCGGCGCGCGCCGAGATGGAATCGCGCGGCTACCGCTACAGCGAGCAGGAGCCCGACCTGTGGCTCAACATCAACGCCTACATGCAACAGCGCACCGACGTCAGCACCATTCCCGACGTCGACTACGCCTACTACTACAGCTACCGGTATCGGGGCTACGTGGCCATGCCCTACTGGCATGACCGCACCACGGTGAGCCGCTACACCGAAGGTACGATGAACATCGACCTGGTGGATGCGGATCGCAATACGCTGGTCTGGGAAGGCATCGCCGTGGGTCGGGTCCGGCGCAACCAGGACCCGCTCGAGCGCGATGCGGCCATCGACAGCACGATTGCCGATATCTTCGCCGCCTATCCGCACCGCGCCGGAGCGCCTTGAGCGGCACTCGGCCGACCCGGCCACGCCGCGGGGCGGACGATGGTCGCCGCCTCAGCGCGTGAAAGCGGTCTGCAGGGAGGCGAGCCAGCCCTGCCAGCTGCCGCCGTCGCGGCTGGGGTCGTATTCGCTGCCCAGGGCCTGCATGCGCGCCCCAAGCGCGGCCTCGTCGAGGCCTTCGCCGGCCAGCTTTGAAAGATCATCGCGCACGGCGACGATCTCGGCGTCGGCTTCGCTGCCCAGGTAGGCATCGACGACACCGGTTGCGGTGTCGTGCTCCATCGCCCAGTCCTGGTGGAAATAGGCGGACAGGAAGTTCTCAAGCGCCGGGGTGTCGCTCATGCAGGGGCCTCGGGATCGTGATCAGGGCGTCGAAGGATAGCCGGTGACGATGCGATAGCCGGTGTCGAGCCGGTCCGAACGCTCCAGCACCAGACGTACGGAGAACACATCTTCGGCGCTGCTGTCGCCGCGCTTGACCGAGATGCCGGTGGTGGCGTCGAAGCTGGCGTCGATCACCAGGCGGTTGCCGCCCTGGCCGTCGACCCAGGCGTCGATGCGGCTCTGGTGCTCGGAGAGGGTGGCGGACACGAAGTGTTCGGCTTCCCCGATGTCGCGGAAGCTGGAAGCGGCGCTGATGTTGTCGTTGCGCACGCGGTCGACCAGCCACTCCTCGCTCTTGCCGACGTGGCGCTCGATCAGGTGGCCGCCGGCGTCTTCGTGGGCCTGGAGGCCGCCGCCGGGAACTTCGCCGGGCGCGTCGGGACCATCAGGGACGTCCGGGCCATCGACCTCATCGGCGCCCAGGTGGACGTCGAGTTCGTTGGCCGTGGCTTCGACCGCGTCGCGCTCGGCGCGCGGAAGCCGGCTCGTGTCGAGCTCGCCCAGGGCATCGCGGATACGGCCCAGCAGCGGGTCGAGGTGGTCGCCGAAGGTCTGGTCACCGCCGGCGAGGGAGATCGCGTCCCGTACCTGGCCGAGGAAGCTCTCGATGTCGCCGCCGTCGGCGAGGTCCTGGAGGTGGGAGACGAGATCGGCATCTGGATCGGCCGCCGCCGCCATGGCCATGCGGCCGGGAGACTGCTGGAGCGATGCCAGCGACCCTCCTGTCGCCGGGGAAAGGGCTTGGGTGACATCCATCACATGCGGCACCTCGTGTCGGGGGAGCCACGAAGCCTAGGGACCGCGCGCAGCCGTCGACAGCTGGTGCCTGCCCGAGGGTGGGCACTGCGCGCCATGCGTGCGCACGCGGCCCCGGCGCGGCACACTCCGCCGATGGTCGACATCCTCCGCAAGCCGATGCGCTGGTCCACCGCCGCGGCGAGGCATCCTTCGGCGCTGCTCCTGGCTGTGCAGCTGGCCAGCCTGCTGCTCTACCCGCTGATGGACGGCAGCGAAAGCCGCGTCCTGTTCAGCGCGTTCACCCTGGTGGCGGTGCCGCTGGCGGTCTGGGTGGTGTCGCGCAGCCACGCTGCAAACGGGTTCGCATGGGCGCTGGCCGTGCCCGCGATGCTGCTGGCCGGTGCTGCGATCGGCTTCGACCTGCCGCTGCTCGGGGTGGCCTCGGCCGCGCTGGAATCCGCGCTTTACTTCTACGCCGCCGGCGCGCTGATCGTGTACATGCTCGAGGATCACACGGTCACCGTCGACGAGCTGTTCGCGGCGGCCGCGGCGTTCACACTGCTGGCCTGGGGCTTCGCCTATGCCTTCCTGGTCTGCCAGGCGATCCTGCCGGCCAGCTTCACCGGCGTGGTCGAACCGGAACGGCCGCGACGCTGGATCGAACTGCTGTTCCTGAGCTTCTCGACGCTGTCGGGCACCGGCAACGGCGACATCATGCCGCTGACGCCCTATGCGCGGGTGCTGGTGATGCTGGAGCAGTTCGCGGGCGTGGGCTACATCGCCGCCGTGGTGTCACGGCTGATCGCGCTGAGCATCGTGCGCCAGCGTGGGCGCAGCCGGGACTGAGCGCCGGCGATCCGGGGAACCCTGCGTGCAGGTCCGGACGCCGGCATCCGGCGGCCCTTATGCCGCGCGGTAGCGCTCGATCGCCTCGAGCAGCAGGCCCTTGGCCTCGGCGGCGTTGCCCCAGCCTTCGATCTTGACCCACTTGCCCTTCTCGAGGTCCTTGTAGTGCTCGAAGAAGTGGCCGATGCGCTCCAGCCAGTGTCCCGAGACCTGGTCGATGTCGTGGATGTGCGCGTAGCCGGCGAACACCTTCGGCTCCGGCACCGCCAGCAGCTTCTCGTCGCTCCCAGCCTCGTCGGTCATCTTCAGCACGCCGACCGGGCGGCAGCGGATCACCGAACCCGGGACCAGCGGCAGCGGCAGGATCACCATCACGTCGGCCGGATCGCCGTCGCCGCAAACGGTGTTCGGGACGTAGCCGTAGTTGCAGGGGTAGCGCATGGGGGTCGACAGCACGCGGTCGACGAAGATCGCGCCGGACTCCTTGTCGACCTCGTACTTGACGGGCTCGGCGTCCTTGGGGATCTCGATGATGACGTTGATTTCGTCCGGCGGACTCTTGCCGGTAGTCACATGATCCAGGCCCATGGGTGCTCCAGTGGTGCGGGCGAACCGGGATGGCCGCTGCCGCGTAAGGGAAGGGCGCCCATTCTACGCGCCGCTGTTGCGACGCAGCAAAGGGCGTCGCAGGCGGTGCGCGGGGGATGAACAGGCGGCGGGCAGACCCGAGGTGGGGTACGCCCCAGCTTGGTGCGATTGACGGTCCGGTTACACAGTACGGCACCGTATCCACACCGAGAGCGCCCTGCATGAGCATCCAGTCCGCGAATTCCCTTCCAGGCGCCAGCGCCGCCGCCCAGTTCGAGCGCGCGGGCTACTGGAACAACCCCGACGCCCCGCACCAGCATGACCGCGGTGCCGAGGCCCTGGGTAGCGATGCCCCGGCGCCCCGCCAGGTCGACGTGGGCGGCACCGACGCCGTGGATGCCGACCAGGCGCCCGGGCAGGAGGAAGGTCGGACGATCGACGGCGGCTCCGACAATCCCGCCGGGCGCAGCCAGCGCAGCACGGTCGACGGCAAGCCGGTCGTGGTCGACCCGCTGCATTCCGAGAAGGGCCTGGAGGTGGCGCGCGAACGCACCATCGACGCCTGGAACCAGATCAGCAGCGACCAGCTGGTGTTCACCACCGGCGCCGGCAACGACAGCTTCGGCGTCAAGCAGCGCGACGACGGCACGCTCGACGTCAGCATCAACGGTGAGAACTACGAGGTGCATCTCGATCGCGGGCAGGAGCTGACGATCCGGGCGGGCGACGGCAACGACGTGATCGAGGTCGCGCCCAACGTCACGGTCAACATCGTGGTCGAGGGCGGCAAGGGCGACGACACCATCACCACCGGTGCCGGCGACGACCGCATCGACGGCGGCGAAGGCAACGACACCGTGTTCTCCGGCGCCGGCCGCGACGACATCTTCGGCCACGGCGGCAACGACGTGCTGACCGGTGGCGAAGGCGTCAACATCATCCACGGCGGCAACGGCGACGACGTGATCACCGCCGGCGCGGGCACCAACTTCATCGAGGGCGGCGCCGGCGACGACGTGATCCAGGGCGCCGGCACCAGCGACATCCTGTCCGGTGGCGTCGGCAACGACCGCATCGCCGCGGGCGACGGCAAGAGCACCATCTATACCGGTGCCGGCGACGACGCCGTGGACGGCGCCGGCGTCAACGCCACGGTCTACGCCGAGGTCGGCGACCTGATCAACTCGGCCACCGGCAGCAAGCCGACCGTGGTCAACGTCGCCATCGACGCCAATGCCGGCCATACCATCAAGGTCGAGGGTTCGGAAGGCTTCGTGCAGCGCATCCAGTCCGAGCTCGACTTCCTGCGCGCCTCGCCGGTGGGGCAGCAGATGCTCGCCGAGTTCGACAAGGCCGCCGACGTCAAGGGCAACATGGTCACGATCAAGGAGCTGGCCAACGAGCAGAACGGCTATGCCCAGACCTTCAGCCGCGACGCCGACATCGTGAACGGTCGCGCCGGCGCCGGCGGCAACGTCGACATCGTCTACAACCCGTCCTTCCACATGGATGCCTTCCCGGCCCCCGTGGTGGTGCTGTACCACGAGATGTCGCATGCCTACAACGGCGTGAACGGGAGCTTCCAGCCGGGTGAATACACCGGTCCGGGGCCTGACAACGGCACCGCCAACGCCGAGCGACAGGCCGTGGGCCTGGAGACCAGCGCACCCGCGTTCGACTTCGACGGCGATCGCTCGACTGCACCGACCACCGCCAACCCCGATCACCTGACCGAGAACGGCATCCGCGAGGAGCTGGGCATGCCGGACCGCCCGAGCTACGCGATCGAGTTCTGAACACATCCGGCTCGATGATGGTTCCGCGCAGCCTGCGTTCACCGCAGGCTGCGTGCGTTCGGTCATCCTGAGCGGTACCAACCAGGAGGCAGCACAGACATGGCCCTGAACATCATCCGGCACGCGGGCATCCTCGCGGCCGCCCTGTCGACCGCTGCAGTCGTGGCGCAGCCCGCGGTCGCGGGCGGACAAGTGGAGACCAACGCCGTGAACGAGGAAGACCAGGTGGCGCGCACCCGCGTGAGCGGGGAAGGGGCGATGCTCGAAGTCGCCTTCGACCCCGGCGCGCAGCGCCTGGCGGTGCGCTATCGCATCAGCAATGACGGCGACGCGCCGCTGGCGGTGTTCGATCGCGGCGACGTCCATTCGGTACTTAGCAAGCGCCTGGTGGCGGGTGAGGTGCCGGGGCCGAGGATGGAGGGCGGGGTCGACGGCCTCACCCTGTCGCATGCCGCGCAGGCGCTGCCGGATCCGGCACCGACGTCGCCGCCGACGCCTCTGGCCACGAAGCTCGGTCCGGGCGAACGCCTGGATGCCAGCTTCGATGTGGACCTGTCGCTGTCCCCCGCCAGCGTCGCGCGGGTGCGCTGGTGCCTGGGCGTGCTGCCCTTCGACGAGGCGGAGTTCAGGCCGGCGACCTCGGCGGGCGATGTCGCCCTGTGGTCGGCGCCCTTCAGCGTGATCGAGCGGCAGCAGTTGCTGTGCACGCCGTGGTTCGACATGGCGGCGGGGACGTTCGAAGGCGGCTGACGTGGGCGGGCGGTGACCGCCGCTGCGTACGAGCGGGCCTGAACGCAGAAGCGGCCCCGATGGGCCGCTTCTGCGTTGCAGGCCGGCACGGCCGGCGGGCGGCGTCGCTAGAGCAGCGGCACCAGCAACAGGGCCACGATGTTGGTGACCTTGATCAGCGGGTTCACCGCCGGACCCGCGGTGTCCTTGTAGGGATCGCCGACGGTATCGCCGGTGACCGCGGCCTTGTGCGCCTCGGAGCCCTTGCCGCCGTGGTGGCCTTCCTCGATGTACTTCTTGGCGTTGTCCCAGGCACCGCCGCCGGTGCACATCGAAATCGCCAGGAACAGGCCGGTCACGATGGTGCCCATCAGCAGGCCGCCGAGCGCGTCCGCGCCCAGCACCAGGCCGACGATGATCGGAATGGCCAGCGGCAGCAGCGAAGGCACGATCATCTCCCTGATTGCCGATCGCGTCAGCAGGTCGACCGCGCGGTCGTACTGCGGCTTGCCGGTGCCCTCCATGATCCCGGGGATCTCGCGGAACTGGCGCCGCACTTCCTCGACCACGGCGCCTGCCGCGCGACCCACGGCCTGCATCGCCATTGCGCCGAACAGGTACGGGATCATGCCGCCGATCAGCAGGCCGATGACCACGTTCGGGTTGTCGATGGAGAAGTTCACCGCGCGGCCCGAGGCTTCCAGCTTGTGCGCGTAGTCGGCGAACAGCACCAGTGCGGCCAGGCCCGCCGAACCGATCGCATAGCCCTTGGTCACCGCCTTGGTGGTGTTGCCCACGGCGTCGAGCGCGTCGGTGGTCTCGCGGATCTCCGGCGGCAGGCCGCTCATCTCGGCGATGCCGCCGGCGTTGTCGGTGATCGGGCCGTAGGCGTCGAGCGCCACGATCATGCCGGCCATCGACAGCATCGCGGTGGCGGCGATCGCCAGGCCGTAGAGCCCTGCGATCTCGTAGCAGCACCAGATCGCCGCGGCGACCGCGATCACCGGCGCCGCGGTCGACTTCATCGACACCGCGAGGCCTGCGATCACGTTGGTGCCATGGCCGGTTTCCGAGGCCCGGGCAACCTGCTGCACCGGCGCGTACTCGGTCGCGGTGTAGTACTCGGTGATCACCACCAGCGCCGCCGTCAGCACCAGGCCGATGATCGCGCACCAGAACAGCGGCATGGCGTGCTCGGGTCCGATCATGTTGTGGGTGATGAACCAGAAGGCGATCGCCGCCAGCACGCCCGACACCGCCAGGCCCCGGTACAGCGCGTTCATGATCTTGCCGCCCGGCCGCACCTTGACGAAGAAGGTGCCGATGATCGACGCGATGATCGACGCCGCGCCCAGCACCAGCGGATAGACCACGCCCGACCAGCCGTGGGTGCCGAAGAAGATGCCCGCCACCAGCATCGAGGCGATGATCGTGACCGCATAGGTCTCGAACAGGTCGGCCGCCATGCCGGCGCAGTCGCCGACGTTGTCGCCGACGTTGTCGGCGATCACCGCCGGGTTGCGCGGGTCGTCCTCGGGAATGCCGGCTTCGACCTTGCCCACGAGGTCCGCGCCGACGTCGGCACCCTTGGTGAAGATGCCGCCGCCAAGGCGCGCGAAGATCGAGATCAGCGAGGAGCCGAAGGCGAGGCCGATCATCGGCTGCAGCGCGGCCTCGACCGCCAGCGCGTCGCGGCCGTCGCCGATGACGTACATGAAGTAGCCGGCCACGCCCAGCAGGCCCAGGCCGACCACCAGCAGGCCGGTGACCGCACCGCCGCGGAAGCTGACCGCAAGCGCCTCGTTCAGCCCGACGGTGGCCGCCTGCGTGGTGCGCACGTTGGCACGCACCGAGACGAACATGCCGATGAAGCCGGCCACGCCCGAAAGCACCGCGCCGATCAGGAAGCCGATGGCGGTCGGCCAGCCGAGCGCCGGCACGAAGCCGATGACCAGGAACAGCACCACGCCGACGATGGCGATGGTGATGTATTGCCGCCGCAGGTAGGCGCCCGCGCCTTCCTGGATTGCCGCGGCGATCTGCTGCATGCGCTCGTTGCCCGCGGGTTGCGCCAGGATCCAGCGCGCTGAAACAATGCCGTAGATGATCGCCAGGCCGGCACAGGCAAGTGCCAGCCACAAAGCTTGTTGCTCGAGCATGAAACCCTCCCCAGGGTGTGGTCGGTGGCATCGGATTGGAGCTGGAACCGCCCGACTATGGCATAGGCTCCTGACGCGGTATTGCCGCGCTGCAGCGCGTGCGGACCGCGCCCCGGGGGAGGGCGTTCCTGGAAACGGGGGTGCGCATCACAGCGTGGAGGGCGGATTCAGGCGCCGCATGCCAGCCTGACCATCGCCCCGGTCCGAGGAATCCCCCGCGATGCGATCCGCCACTGCCTTCTGCCTGCTCGCCTTCGCCGCCGCGCCCGCGCTGGCCGGCGACCCGAAGCCCGAAATCACCCGTCCGGCGGCATCGGCGCAGGCGGTGGGCGTGGTCCACACGCTGCGCCAGATCCCGGAGGCCTGCGCGCGCATCGAAGGCGCGTTCACCGGCGATGCTGCCGATCCCTACCGCTTCGCCGTGGTCCGTACCAGCGCCAACTGCCAGCCGCGCGCCCGCTTCGTGGACGCGGCCAAGGCCAGGCCCTCGGTGGCGTCAGGCTGGGTGTTCAACGATGTGCTCAGGGTGCCGAGCGTGGAGTGCGCGTCGCGACAGGCAGTGGTGCGCGTGTGGCGCAAGCCGGTAGACCAGGCGATGGAGCTGGACGGCCAGGGCCAGTCGCGGATCTACATCGAAGAGTCGAAGCAGGCCGCCGCCGCCGGCAGGATCGCGGCGACCCCGATGTACGCCGCCGAGATGGGCGTGGAAGGCAAGGCCTGCGCGGCCGAGTGACGCGACGCTTGTTGCTGATGCGGCGGCTGCGGACACGGCTCCCGCTGACCGGGTTCCTGTAGGAGCAGCTATCGCTGCTCCCCGCTGGTCGTGTCCGTAGCCGCCCTTGCGGGTGGCTCAACGGTCGCAGCTATAGCTGCTCCTACGGGAGAGCTCAGCTTTCCCAGGCCGGCAGCTTTTTCGCAACGGCGACATTCTTCAGGGTGACGTACTTCGGCAGGCCGTCGCGACCGTAGGGCGGGTAGGCCTCGCCGCGGATGAGCGGCTCGAGATAGGTTCTCGCCGCGGCCGTGATGCCGTAGCCGTCGCGGCGGATGAAGCCCCTGGGCATGGTCTTTTCGCGGTTGGCGATCCGGGCCAGCGGCGCCGGCTCGATCTTCCAGCGATAGGGCGCGTCGGACGTGCGGACGATCGCCGGCATGGTCGCGTTGCGGCCCTCCAGGGCAAGGCGCACGGCGGCCTTGCCCACCGCCATGGCGTGGTCGAGGTCGGTCTTCGAGGCGATGTGGCGCGCCGAGCGCTGCAGGTAGTCGGGCAGGGTCCAGTGCACTTTCAGGTCGAGGCGGTCCTTCACCCGTCCCGCCAAGTAGGAGGCGACTCCGCCAAGCTGGGTGTGGCCGAACGAGTCCTTGCCGCCGCCCGCGTCCGCCACGAAGCTGCCGTCCGCTGTGCGGATGCCCTCGCTGGCCACGACCACGCAGTAGCCGACGCGATCGACGACCTTGCGCACCCGGGCCAGGAAGTCCTCCTCGTCGTAGGCGCGCTCCGGGAACAGGATCAGGTGCGGCGCCGCATCGGGGCCGTCGCCGGCCAGGCCCGCGGCGGCCGCCAGCCAGCCGGCGTGGCGGCCCATGGCCTCGTAGACGAACACCTTCGTGGAGGTGTCGGCCATCGCCGCGACGTCCAGCGCCGCCTCGCGCACCGAGACCGCGGTGTACTTGGCCGCCGAGCCGAAGCCGGGGCAGCAGTCGGTGACCACCAGGTCGTTGTCGACCGTCTTCGGCACGCCGATGCAGGTCAGCGGGTAGTCGAACTCAGCGGCCAGCTGCGAGACCTTGTGGGCGGTGTCCGCGGAATCATTGCCGCCGTTGTAGAGGAACCAGCGCACGTCGTGGGCGCGCAGCACGTCGAGCAGGCGCTCGTACTTGGCGCGGTCGGCGTCCAGTGATTTCAGCTTGTAGCGGCACGAGCCAAAGGCCCCGCCGGGAGTGTGGGCCAGGGCGCGGATCGCGGCCACGGGCTCCTTCGAGGTGTCGATCAGCTCCTCGCGCAGGGCGCCGAGGATGCCGTTGCGGCCGGCCAGCACGCGGACTTTTCGGGCGCGCGCTTCGGTGATGACAGCCGAGGCGGTGGCGTTGATGACGGCGGTGACGCCGCCGGACTGGGCGTAGAACAGGCAACCTTTGGGCATCTCGGGTCCGTGGGAAAGGGGCTTCGGGCCGGGGGGGTGATTACGGTAAGCTGGCGCGGTCGTGGCCGCAGGCGGTGGATTCTACGCCCCGCACCGTCCACGCCCCGAGACCACATGGAGCGTTCAATGCGACTGGTACTGCTTGGTGCGCCGGGTTCCGGCAAAGGGACGCAGGCCTCGCGCCTGAAGGAGCACCTGAAGGTGCCGCACGTGTCGACCGGCGACCTGCTGCGCGCGGAGGTCAAGGCCGGCAGCGCGCTGGGCCTGCAGGCGAAAGAGGTGATGGCCCGCGGCGAGCTGGTGTCCGACGCGATCCTGCTCGGCATGCTCGAGGACCGGCTCTCCCGCGACGACGTGGCCAATGGCTTCATCCTCGACGGCTATCCACGCAACCTGGCCCAGGCGGCCGCGCTCGACGCGCTGCTCGAGCGCATCGGCCAGCCGATGGACGCCGCGATCCAGCTGGAAGTCGACAACGAGCTGCTGATCGACCGCCTGGCCGGCCGCGCACAGGCCGAGGGCCGTTCCGACGACAATCCCGAGTCGGTCCGCAAGCGCCTGCAGGTCTATGACGAGCAGACCGCGCCGGTGATCGGCTACTACCGCGATGCCGGCAGGCTCGGCGTGGTGGACGGCGTCGGCACGCTCGACGAGGTCTTCGACCGCATCCGGGCGGCGCTCGCCCGGTCCTGACGCCTTGAAGCTGCATATCCTCGGCATCGCCGGCACCTTCATGGGCGGCGTGGCCGCACTGGCGCGCGAGCTCGGCCATGCGGTCGAGGGCAGCGACCAGGCGGTGTACCCACCGATGTCGACCCAGCTCGAGCGCCTCGGCATCGAGCTGCGCCAGGGCTACGACCCCGCCAATATCTCGGACGATTGCGACCAGGTGGTGATCGGCAACGCGCTGTCGCGCGGCAACGCCGCGGTCGAGCATGTGCTGGACCACGGCCTGGCCTACACCTCCGGCGCGGAGTGGCTGCGCGACGAGGTGCTGCCGGGGCGCGACACCATCGCTGTCGCCGGCACGCACGGGAAAACCACGACCACCACGATCCTCGCCTGGCTGCTCGAGGCCGCGGGGCGTCATCCCGGATTCCTGATCGGGGGCGTGGCGGAGGATTTCGGGGTGTCTGCGCGGATTGGCGGCATGCACGACGGTGTTCGGCGTCAGGGCCTTGAACACGCTCCCTTCGTGGTCGAAGCCGACGAATACGACACCGCCTTCTTCGACAAGCGCTCCAAGTTCGTGCACTACCGGCCGCTGGTGGCGGTGCTCAACAACCTCGAGTTCGACCACGCCGATATTTTCCCGGACCTGGCCGCGATCCAGCGCCAGTTCCACCATTTCGTGCGCACGGTTCCCGGCCGTGGGCGCCTGGTGGTCAACGGCGAGGACCCGCACCTGGCCGAAGTGCTGGCCATGGGCTGCTGGACGCCGGTCGTGCGCTTCGGCATCGACGGCGGCCAGGGCGCGCTGGACTGGAGCGCGCGGCTGCTGGCTGACGACGGCAGCGCCTTCGCCGTGCTGCACGCCGGGAAGGAAGTCGGCGTGGTGCGCTGGCCGCTGCTCGGCCGGCACAACGTGATGAATGCGCTCGGTGCCCTGGCCGCCTGCGATGCGGTGGGCGTCGATGTCGCCTCGGTACTGCCGGCGCTGGGAGCCTTCCGCAGCGTCAAGCGGCGCATGGAGCTGCTCGGCGCGGCCGCCGGGATCAGCGTCTATGACGACTTCGCCCACCATCCCACCGCCATCGCCACCACCCTGGAAGGCCTGCGGGCACGGGTCGGCGAGGGGCGGATCGTGGTGGCGATGGAGCCGCGCAGCAACTCGATGCGCCTTGGTGCGCACGCGAAGGCGTTGGCGCCCTCGCTCGCGCTGGCCGATGCGGTGGTGTTCCTCCATCGCGCCGGCCTGGAGTGGGATGCGGGCGCGGTGGTCGGCGGACTCCGCGGCGAGGGCGTTGCGGTATCCGATGTGGACGCGTTGCTGTCGAGCCTGCGTGCCCTCGTGCATGAAGGCGACCATGTGGTGTTCATGTCCAATGGCGGCTTCGACGGCGCGCCGCGTCGTTTCCTCGGCATGCTGCGCGGCGACTGAGGCCGCACCATGCCGTCGCCTCGCCGTGGCCTTGACGCGCACGGCGCGTAAACTGCGGGCGATGGCCGATCCACCGCTGCTTCCGCTGTTCCCGCTGCAGACCGTGCTGGTGCCCGGCGCGATGCTGGGCCTGCGCGTGTTCGAACCGCGCTACCTCGACCTTGTCGGCGAATGCGGTCGCCGCGGCAGCGGCTTCGGCGTTTGCCTGATCACCGAGGGCAGCGAGGTCGGCTCACCCGCGGTTCCGGCGGAGTTCGGCACCGAAGCGCTGATCGAGGACTTCGGCACCGACGAGGACGGCCTGCTGACCCTGCGCGTGCGCGGCGCGCGGCGGTTCCGCGTGGCGCGCACGGCGGTGCGCGACAGCGGCCTGGTCGAAGCCGAAGTGGAGTGGCGCGTGGACGAACCCGCCCATGCCCGGCTGCGCCCCGAGCACGCGCTGCTCGGCACCCTGCTGGAACGCATCTTCGACCAGGTCGGCCGGCCACCGGGCATCGAGCCGGGGTCCCAGGATGCCGCCGGGATCGGTTGGCGCCTGCTCGAGCTGTTGCCGATGCCCGAAGAGCGGCGGGTCGAACTGCTGGCCATCGACGATCCCCACGCCCGGCTCGAGGGCCTGCTGGCGCTGATCGGCTAGGGCCGGGCTCCGGCCACCGGCGGCAGCCGCAGGCGCAAGACCTGTTGGCCGGATGCCGGGTGCGGGTCTTCCCGCAGATCGGATCCGGCGAGGTCCTTGCGCAGCAGGGCGTAGGCGCTGCTGGTGTCCGCGTCGGGCGACCACAGTCCGAACAGGTCGAAGGGGCGCGCGTGGCTGAGGGTCTGGACCGTGCCGATCCAAAGCGGCGTGCCGTTGCGCGGCTGCCGCGGTGCGTGCCATAGGCGGAGCACCAGGATGCGGCCATCGTCGAGCGTGCGGCGCGCCAGCAGGGCTTCGGCGCTGGCGCCCAGGGTGGCCGGCAACACCTTCTGCTCCAGTGCCGGAGTGTCATCGTCAAGCAGCAGCAGGGTGTCGCTCCAGTCCGCCTGGGCCTGGATGATCCAGCCGCGCTGGCGGAGGTGTGTTTCCAGCGGCTGCAGCGGCCCGGCGACCTGCACATCCAGGGGCCAGCGGCGACTGGCGTCGCGCTCGTTGCGCTGCGAGGGCAGGGCCGCCCAGCCGTCCCGCCACCAGCTGTCGAGGTCGATGTTGGCCGGTGCCGGCTGCGGTGCGAAGCGCTCCAGCAACGGGTCCACCGCCCGCGGCGCGTGCCACAGGGCGGCCAGCAGGAAGGCGCCGTAGAACAGGCCTGCAAGCGGCCGCATCCAGAACGAGCGCGCCACGTGGCGGCGATAGGCGATGCCCAGCGCCAGCAACCATGCGACGCCCAGCAGCATGCCGCCGACCAGGTCGGTCAGCCAGTGCGCGCCCAGGTACAGCCGCGCGAAGCCCAGCACCGCCACCACCGCGCCGGAGACCAGGTAGGGCCAGACCCGCTGCCGCCCGGGGAGTTCGCGTGCGATCAGCACGGCGAAGAAGCCGAAGGTGATGGTGGTCATCGTCAGGCCCACCGAGGGGAAGCCGAAGCCGCTGAGCGCGGTCGGCGGGCGCGGCATGTCGATCGCCGCCTCCAGCGCCGCGGTCAGCACCAGGCCGAAGGCCAGCGCCGCCAGCCAGTGCGCCGCCGCCATCCAGCGCCGCCGCCACAGCAACCACAGCGTGGACAGCGCGATCGGCAGGCCGAGGACCACCGGGTCGCCGATCGACGCCAGCCCCGCCATCAGCCGGTCGGCCAGCGGGTTGCGCAGCGCGTACATGGCGTCGTGGATGCGCAGGTCCAGCGCCAGCGGCTCGCCGCGCGCCAGCATCGTCGCCAGCAGGGTGAACCAGGCCACGCCAATGGCCAGCAGGCAGGCTGCCAGCAGCACCAGCGAAGCGGATTCCGGGCGGTTGGGCGAGATCAGCGCGGCGGCGTAGCGGCCCAGGCGCGGGTGGTCGCGGGTCCAGCGCAGGGCGCGCGCCAGCAGCGCGTCGGCGTGGTTGGCGAACCAGCGATACGTATAGAGGACCAGCGACCAGGCCAGCGCGATCGCCGCCAGCAGCGCGGCGACCACCAGCGCAAGGCGGTCGGCGACCGCGGCCACCGCGTCGTAGGCCTCGCCAAGCAGCCAGCCCGGGCCGAGGAACAGCACCGCCCAGGAGATCGCGGCGACGATGCTCGCGGGAACGTAGCGGCGCAGCGGCATCCGCGACATGCCGGCGATCGCGGGCACGAAAGGACGCACCGGGCCGACATAGCGGGCGATGAAGATGCCCTTGATCTCGTTGCGCCGGAACAGCACTCCGGCGCGGTCGAGCAGCTGCGGGTACTTCCTGAAAGGCCAGGTGGCGCGCAGCTGCGGGCCCCAGCGGTAGCCGATCCAGTAGCTGCTGGCATCGCCGGCCAGTGCGCCAAGCGCTGCGCAGGCGATCGCGTATGGCCCCGAGATCTCGCCGAAGCCGATCAGCACGCCGATCGCGAACAGCAGCGGCAGCGCGGGGACGACGGCGCCGAGGATGATGACGGCATCGCAGAAGGCGATCAGGAAAATGGCGACGCCGGCGGCCACGGGGTGGGCGCCGATCCAGGTAACGAGGCTGTCGAACCAGGCACTCACCGCCGCGATTATGGCAGCCGGAGGTGGCCAAGCGCCGCCTACAATGTCGCCATGGATGATTCCGGTTCAGTGGAAGTGCGCGCGCTGAAGGCCGACAGCTTCGGCCGCATCGGTCTGATGCGCCGCGAAGGCGGGGACGCTCGGCCCGGTGCCGGGAACGCCGGCGCGACCCTGTTCGTGCGTCGCGACCTGCGCCACGTGCCGTGGTGGCTGCGGCTCCCCGCCTGGTGGCTGGCGCGGCGCGAGGCGCGCGGACTCGAAGCGGTGGCGGGGATGGCCGACGTCCCGCAGCTGCTGCGCTGGGACGGCCGCACGCTTGATCGCAGCTACATGCCCGGCGATGCGATGTACCAGCGCCCGCCGCACGGCGACGTCGCCTACTTCCGTCGCGCGCGTCGGCTGCTGCGGCAGCTGCACCACCACGGGCTGGCCCACAACGACCTGGCCAAGGAAGCCAACTGGCTGGTGCTCGAGGACGGCCGCCCGGCGATCATCGACTTCCAGCTGGCGGTGCGCGGCCGTCCGCGCTCACCCTGGATGCGCCTGCTCGCGCGCGAAGACCTGCGCCACCTGCTCAAGCACAAGCGCACTTACTGCCCGGACCGCATCACTCCGGTCGAGCGCCGCGTGCTCAAGCGCACCTCGTGGCTGCGAGACGCCTGGTTCGCCACCGGCAAGCCCGTCTACCGCTTCGTGACCCGCAAGGTGCTGAAGTGGGAAGACAACGAAGGCCGGGGCCCGAAGCCCTGAGGGCGTCCGCCACGACCCCATCGCCGGACCACCTGCGCCGCGCCCCACCGCAGGAGCAGCTATAGCTGCGACCCACCCCTCTTGAAGCAGCCGCTATCCACACCGATTCATCCCTGCGGAAGCCGCTACAGCCGCAACTCCCCCAAAGCCGTGACCCTGTCGGAGCCACGGCCGCCATGTCCTATCATCATCCGATCGCAGCTATAGCTGCTCTTACAGGGGGTGTCCTGCCATGACGTCCACACTTTCCGGCAAGACCCTCTTCATCACCGGCGGCTCGCGCGGCATCGGCCTGGCGATCGCGCTGCGCGCCGCGCGCGACGGCGCCAACATTGCCATCGCGGCCAAGTCGGATGTTGCCAACCCCAGGCTGCCGGGCACCATCCACACCGCCGCGAAGGCGGTCACCGACGCCGGCGGCCAGGCCCTGGCGCTGAAATGCGACATCCGCGAGGAGGACCAGGTGCGCGCCGCGGTCGCGGCCACCGTCGACGCCTTTGGCGGCATCGACATCCTGGTCAACAACGCCAGCGCGATCTGGCTGCGCGGCGCGCTCGATACGCCGATGAAGCGTTTCGACCTGATGCAGCAGGTCAACTCCCGCGGCAGCTTCCTCTGCGCCCAGGCCTGCCTGCCGCACCTGCTTGAGGCGCCGAACCCGCACATCCTCACCCTGGCGCCGCCGCCCTCGCTGGACCCGAAGTGGTGGGGTCCGCACACCGGCTACACCCTGGCCAAGATGGGCATGAGCTTCGTGACCCTCGGGCTTGCGGCCGAGTTCGGGCCGCAGGGCGTGGCGGTCAACGCACTGTGGCCGCGCACGATCATTGGCACCGATGCGCTGAACATGATCCCGGGCGTCGAGCCGGGCAACGGCCGTTCGCCGGAGATCATGGGCGACGCCGCCCACGCCGTGCTGGTGCGCCCCGCGGCGGACTTTGCCGGCAATTTCCTGATCGATGACGAGGTCCTGGCCGGGGCCGGCGTCACCGACCTGTCGGGCTACGCCATGGATCCGTCGAAGCCGCTGTTCCCGGACCTGTTCCTCGACTGAGCCCCGCCCCATGTCCGACACCGCCTCCCTCCTTGCCCTCGGTCGCGACCACTACCTGCCGGTCTACCGCCAGCGCGGGGTGGTGCTAGAACGCGGCGAAGGCGCCCGGGTCTGGGACAGCGAAGGCCGCGACTACATCGACTTCGCGGCCGGCATCGCGGTCTGCAGCCTGGGACACGCCGATCCCGACCTCGTCGCCGCCCTGGTCGAGCAGGCCGGCAAGCTCTGGCACACCAGCAACGTCTTCCACAGCGAGCCGCCGCTGCGCCTGGCGCAGGAACTCGTCCAGGCCTCGCGCTTTGCCGAGCGTGTGTTCCTCTGCAACTCCGGTGCCGAGGCCAACGAGGCGGCGATCAAGCTGGTACGCAAGTGGGCGGCCGCGCAGGGGCGGGGACCGGAGCGGCGGGTGATTCTCACCTTCCGCGGCAGTTTCCATGGACGGACGCTGGCCACGGTCACCGCGACCGCGCAGCCGAAGTACCAGGAAGGCTATGAGCCGCTGCCCGGCGGATTCAGCTACGTCGATTTCAATGACGTCGCGCAGCTAGAAGTGGCGATGGCCGGAGGCGACGTCGCCGCGGTCATGCTCGAGCCGGTGCAGGGCGAAGGCGGCGTGGTCGTGGCCGCGCCCGGCTTCCTGCAGGCGGTGCGCGCGCTGTGCGACCGGCACGGCGCGCTGCTGGTCCTCGACGAGATCCAGAGCGGCATGGGGCGCACGGGTGCGCTGTTCGCGCACTGGCACGATGGCGTAACCCCCGACATCGTCACCCTGGCCAAGGCGCTGGGAGGCGGCTTCCCGGTCGGCGCCATGCTGGTCGGGCCCAAGGCCGCCGGCGCCATGCAGTTCGGCGACCACGGCACGACCTTTGGCGGCAACCCGCTGGCGGCCGCGGTGGCGCGGGTGGCGCTGCGCAAGCTGGCTTCGCCGGAGGTCGCGGCCAACGTCGCGCGCCAGGAAGCCGCGCTGCGCGCGGGGCTCGCGGCCATCGATGCCCGGCACGATGTGTTCGGCGAGATCCGTGGGCGCGGCCTCATGCTCGGTGCGGTGTTGCGTCCGGAACATGCGGGTCGGGCTGCCGGCATCCTCGATCGTGCAGCCGCCCACGGCCTGCTGCTGCTGCAGGCAGGGCCTGACGTGCTGCGTTTCGTGCCCGCCCTGACCATCAGCGACGCCGAGATGGCGGAGGGCCTGGTGAGGCTCAAGGCCGCACTTGCCTGAACCGGCCTGGCGGGTCAGTCGACCTCCTGCGGCGGCAGCGCGCGGCCGCACTTGCGGCAGTGCCAGGCATCCGCTTCATGGTCGGGCAGGCCGCATTCGTCGCAGCGGACCTGGCGCCTGCGCGGCTGCAGCGAGCGCGCGAGCTCGGCGGTGTAGATGCCGGTCGGCACGGCGATGATGCTGTAGCCGATCACGATCAGCACCGAGGTGATGAAGCGGCCGAAGCCGGTGGTCGGCGCAACGTCGCCGAAACCCACGGTGCCGACGGTCACGATCGCCCAGTACATGCCCGTGGGGATGCTGGTGAAGCCGCGCTCGGGGCCTTCGACCACGTACATCAGCGCGCCGAAGATGACCACGATGGTCAGCAGCGTGGCGATGAACACGAAGATCTTGCGTCGGCTCCGCAGCAGTGCCTGGATCAGCACCCCGGCCTCGCTCGAGTACTCGACCAGCTTGAGCACGCGGAATATCCGCAGCAGGCGCAGCGCACGGATCACGGCGAACGAGGCGCCGGCCGGGAACAGCAGCGACAGGAAGGTGGGCAGGATCGCCAGCAGGTCGATCACCCCGAAGAAGCTGGTCGCGTAGCGCAGCGGTCGCCTGACCGTCCACAGGCGCACCGCATACTCGAAAGTGAATGCCAGCGTGAATATCCATTCCAGCGCGTACAGCCAGGCGTGCCAGCGGGCCTTCACCGCGGGAACGCTGTCCAGCATCACCACGGCCACGCTGGCGAGGATCACCAGGATCAGCACCAGGTCGAAGTTGCGTTCGTCCGGAGCGTCGTGATGGAAGATGCGCCGGTACCAGAGGTGGCGCGCACCGACGGTGGAGGCCGGCTGGAACTCCTTCTCGAACAGGCTCTTGCCGGCGTCAGCGGGATGCGGCATCGGCGACCACCTTGAACGCCTCGCGCGCCGCGGCCAGCGTGGCCTCGACCACCGCCTCGTCGTGGGCGCTGGAAACGAAGCCGGCCTCGTACGCCGATGGCGCCAGGAACACGCCGCGCTCCAGCATCGCGTGGAAGAAGCGTTTGAACGCCGCGCTGTCGCAGGCAATGGCGTCGTCATAGGTGTCGACCTTGCGGTCGGTGAAGAACAGCCCGTACATCGCGCCAACGCGGTTGGTGGTCAGCGGCACGCCGGCCTCGCGCGCGGCAGCCTCGAAGCCGTCGCACAGGGTGTTGGTGGTGGCTTCCAGGCGGTCGTGGAAGCCTGGCTCCTGCACCAGGTCCAGCATCGCCAGGCCCGCGGCCATCGCCACCGGGTTGCCGCTGAGCGTGCCGGCCTGGTAGATCGGGCCGGCCGGCGCGATCTGCTGCATCAGCTCGCGGCGGCCGCCATAGGCGCCCACCGGCATGCCGCCGCCGATGATCTTGCCGAAGGTGGTCAGGTCGGGCGTCACGCCATAGCGCGCCTGCGCGCCGCCGAGGGCCACGCGGAAGCCGGTCATCACTTCGTCGAAGATCAACAGCGCGCCGTGCTTCGTGCACAGCTCGCGCAGGTGCTGCAGATAGCCTTCGCGCGGCGGCAGGCAGTTGGCGTTGCCGACCACCGGCTCGATGATCACCGCAGCGACCTCGCTGCCGATGTCATCGAACAGCTTTGTCGCGGCCTCGAAATCGTTGTAGCTGATGGTGGAGGTCAGCTCGCCCAGCGCGGCCGGCACGCCCGGCGACGTCGGCACGCCGAGTGTCAGCATGCCGCTGCCGGCCTTCACCAGGAAGGAGTCGCCGTGGCCGTGGTAGCAGCCTTCGAACTTGACGATCCGCTGGCGGCCGGTGGCGCCGCGCGCCAGGCGCACCGCCGACAGCGTGGCCTCGGTGCCGGAGTTGACCATGCGCACCATTTCGCAGGACGGCACCAGGCGGGTGATGGTCTCGGCCATGGTCACCTCGGCCCGGCAGGGCGCGCCGAACGAGAGGCCGTTGCCGATCGCCGCCTGCACAGCTTCGCGCACCTTCGGGTGGTTGTGGCCGACGATCATCGGCCCCCAGGAGCCGACATAGTCTATGTAGCGGTTGCCGTCGACGTCATGCAGGCAAGCGCCATCGGCGCGCTCGACGAAAAACGGCTCACCGCCGACCGACTTGAACGCGCGTACCGGCGAATTGACCCCGCCCGGGATCAGCTCAACGGCGCGGGAGAACAGGGCGTGTGACGTGTCGTGTTTCATCGCGATGGATTCCTGTAGTAGCGCCGGCAGGCGCGAATGGCGTGATGGTGATTGTCGCGGACGCCATGGCGCCGCGCGGGACGCGCCCGGTGCAACCGGCTCTAGGCGACAGGTGCCTCGAACGCCTGGAGGTAGGACTGCGCCGCGGCCACCGGATCAGGCGCGTCGAAGACGCCGCTGATCACCGCGACCAGGTCCGCGCCGGCATCGACCACGATACGGGCATTGTCCGGCGTGACCCCGCCAATGGCCACCCGCGGCAGGCCGAACTTCGCCGCGCTGTGCAGCAGCCCGGGCGTTGCACGGCGGGCCAGCGGCTTGGTCGGTGAGGGAAAGAACGCGCCGAACGCCAGATAGTCGGCGCCCGCGGCCGCTGCCCGTTCCGCGTGCCGCAGGCTGTCATAGCAGGAGGCGCCGATGATCGCGCGGCCGCCAAGCGCCTCGCGCGCGGCGCGGATGTCGCCGTCGCCTTCGCCCAGGTGCACGCCATCGGCGCCGCAGGCAAGCGCAAGCCGCCAGTCGTCGTTGATCAGGAGCGGTACGCCGCGCTCACGGCAAAGCGGCAGCAAGGCTGCAATCTGTGCGCGCGCCAGCGTGGCGTCGGCAAGCTTGTTGCGGTACTGCAGCAGCGCCGCCTTCGCGAGCACCGCCGAGACCCGGGCCAGCAGGCGCGACGTGTCGGGCTCGTCCGGCGTCAGCAGATAGAGACCGCGCGCGTGGGCCTGCAGGCGTGGAGGCGTTGCCTCGGACATGGCGTGGTTTCCTGTCGATGGGCGTGATGGGAGAATGGCGGCCCGCGCCGTGCGCGACCGGAACGCATTATCCGATGAACGACACCACCGCCTACCGCACTTGGATGTGCGTGGTCTGCGGCTTCATCTATGACGAAGCCCTGGGCCTGCCCGAAGAAGGCATCGCCCCCGGAACGCGCTGGGAGGATGTCCCCGACACCTGGACCTGTCCGGACTGCGGCGTGACCAAGGACGATTTCGAGATGATGGCGCTCTGAACCGCCCCGGGTGACCGCATTCAGCGCCCGGGAGCGATGCCCGGGCCGAGTTCCAGCGCGGCGCCATCTTCCAGCCCCAGCCGGCGAGCCTCGCCGGCATTGAGCTCAAGCACGTACAGCGCCGGCGCCCGGCTTGGATAGGGCGGGCAGCGGTCTCCCGCCGAGCACGGCGGCACTCCGCGCTGCTGTGACACCAGGCGCAGCGATGCGTCGAAATACAGGATGTCCAGCGGGATCCGCGTGTTCTTCATCCAGTAGGCCTGGCGCTCTTCCCGCTCATGGATGAACAGCATGCCGTGGCCATCCGCCAGCGAGTCCCGGAACATCAGGCCACGCGCCCGCGCCTCGTCATCGGCTGCCACCTCGACCATATAGCGGTCGCCGGCGAGTTCCACCCAGGCTCCGTCACTGGCGCACGCGGACGCAAGCATGGTGGTGCAGCACAGCATCAAGGCAACAAAGGACATGCGCATGGGCGACATCTCTGGGCATATAGAGGGTGTGCGCCAACACTCCGGGAGAGGCGCGGCGCGGTCAAGTGGAATGACTTTCATCCGACCCCTTCCCAAATTCCTCCCGGCGCTGCACAATGCGCGCCCCGCCAAGCAGCGGCCGGCACCGCCGGCAACCGCGAAGCAGGGAAGAACGAAAAGCCACTTCACAGGGTGTTGACGTTCTTCGAAACCGCGCTAAGATGTGCGGCTCCCCTGACGGAAACGGCCTCCGGGCCACGACGACAAGGGAGGCTGGAATCAACCCCAGACAGGGTGTTGACGAAAGCGAAAGTCGCGCTAAGATGGGCGGCTCGCTTCGGACAAACGGTCACTGACCGCCAACTCCGAAGCACGCTGAAGGAGACGCCCTCAGGGTGTTGACGGAAGCAAAAGTCGCGCTATAATGGGCGGCTCGCTTCGGACAAACGGTCACCGACCGCCACCTCCGAAGCACGCTGAAGAAAATACCTCAACAGGGTGTTGACGGAAGCAAAAACCGCGCTACAATGTGCGGCTCGCCTCGGAGGAAACGACGGGGCAACGGGAAAGGCGCTGAGGCCGATCCCCATGATCTTTGACAGTGTGCGCAGGTGACTTGTGCGGGCGTCTGGCAAGTGGATGGTTGTCCATATTGCAGACGTTCGTAACAAGAGCAACAAATCAAGCAAATGCAGAAATGCATGCGAGTGATTCGAGCTCGGGACGACGACTGCACTCAAAGCGTTTGGACTTCGGTCCATGCAATTTCAAGTGAAGAGTTTGATCCTGGCTCAGAGTGAACGCTGGCGGCAGGCCTAACACATGCAAGTCGAACGGCAGCACAGGAGAGCTTGCTCTCCGGGTGGCGAGTGGCGGACGGGTGAGGAATACATCGGAATCTGCCTATTTGTGGGGGATAACCTCGGGAAACCGGGACTAATACCGCATACGACCTACGGGTGAAAGCGGAGGACCTTCGGGCTTCGCGCAGATAGATGAGCCGATGTCGGATTAGCTAGTTGGAGGGGTAATGGCCCACCAAGGCGACGATCCGTAGCTGGTCTGAGAGGATGATCAGCCACACTGGGACTGAGACACGGCCCAGACTCCTACGGGAGGCAGCAGTGGGGAATATTGGACAATGGGCGAAAGCCTGATCCAGCCATGCCGCGTGAGTGAAGAAGGCCTTCGGGTTGTAAAGCTCTTTTGTTGGGGAAGAAAAGCAATCGGTTAATACCCGGTTGTTCTGACGGTACCCAAAGAATAAGCACCGGCTAACTTCGTGCCAGCAGCCGCGGTAATACGAAGGGTGCAAGCGTTACTCGGAATTACTGGGCGTAAAGCGTGCGTAGGTGGTTCGTTAAGTCTGATGTGAAAGCCCCGGGCTCAACCTGGGAATTGCATTGGATACTGGCGGGCTAGAGTACGGTAGAGGGTGGCGGAATTCCTGGTGTAGCAGTGAAATGCGTAGATATCAGGAGGAACATCCGTGGCGAAGGCGGCCACCTGGACCAGTACTGACACTGAGGCACGAAAGCGTGGGGAGCAAACAGGATTAGATACCCTGGTAGTCCACGCCCTAAACGATGCGAACTGGATGTTGGGGACAATTGAGTCTTCAGTATCGAAGCTAACGCGTTAAGTTCGCCGCCTGGGGAGTACGGTCGCAAGACTGAAACTCAAAGGAATTGACGGGGGCCCGCACAAGCGGTGGAGTATGTGGTTTAATTCGATGCAACGCGAAGAACCTTACCTGGCCTTGACATGTCGAGAACTTTCCAGAGATGGATTGGTGCCTTCGGGAACTCGAACACAGGTGCTGCATGGCTGTCGTCAGCTCGTGTCGTGAGATGTTGGGTTAAGTCCCGCAACGAGCGCAACCCTTGTCCTTATTTGCCAGCACGTAATGGTGGGAACTCTAAGGAGACCGCCGGTGACAAACCGGAGGAAGGTGGGGATGACGTCAAGTCATCATGGCCCTTACGGCCAGGGCTACACACGTACTACAATGGTCAGGACAGAGGGCTGCAAACCCGCGAGGGCAAGCCAATCCCAGAAACCTGATCTCAGTCCGGATCGGAGTCTGCAACTCGACTCCGTGAAGTCGGAATCGCTAGTAATCGCAGATCAGCATTGCTGCGGTGAATACGTTCCCGGGCCTTGTACACACCGCCCGTCACACCACGGGAGTCTGTTGCACCAGAAGCAGGTAGCTTAACCTTCGGGAGGGCGCTTGCCACGGTGTGGCCGATGACTGGGGTGAAGTCGTAACAAGGTAGCCGTATCGGAAGGTGCGGCTGGATCACCTCCTTTAGAGACTAAAGACAGCTAATTGCCTGTCAGGCGTCCGCACAAGTGACCTGCATCCAGGAGTTCCACGGCGAAAGCCGGGGGACCGACCCCGTTTTTGGGGCCTTAGCTCAGCTGGGAGAGCACCTGCTTTGCAAGCAGGGGGTCGTCGGTTCGATCCCGACAGGCTCCACCACGCTGGGGAAGACATTGGGTCTGTAGCTCAGGTGGTTAGAGCGCACCCCTGATAAGGGTGAGGCCGGTGGTTCGAGTCCTCCCAGACCCACCATTCCTGGATGATCTGCGCACACACTGAAGATTTAGAAGCGGGACGGCATTGTGGCCGGTCCGCGTTCTTTGAAAATCAGGGACGTAGCGAGCGTTTGAGACGAATATCCAAACGTGTCGTTGAGGCTAAGGCGGGGCCCTAGAGGCCCTACATAAATTGAGTGGTTATATTCACGTCCGTGCTTTGTACGCATGGACTGCATATGGCTCCGAGGCGACTTGGGGTTATATGGTCAAGTGAATAAGCGCACACGGTGGATGCCTTGGCGGTCAGAGGCGATGAAGGACGTGGTAGCCTGCGAAAAGTGTCGGGGAGCTGGCAACAAGCTTTGATCCGGCAATGTCCGAATGGGGAAACCCACTCCGCAAGGAGTATTGCATGGTGAATACATAGCCATGCAAGGCGAACCCGGGGAACTGAAATATCTAAGTACCCGGAGGAAAAGAAATCAACCGAGATTCCCCTAGTAGCGACGAGCGAACGGGGAGCAGCCCAAAAGTTGTTCCGGTTCTAGCAAAACAGTCTGGAAAGACTGGCCATAGAAGGTGACAGCCCTGTATGCGAAAGGGCCGGAATGATGATAAGTGAGTAGGGCGGGGCACGAGAAACCCTGTCTGAACATGGGGGGACCATCCTCCAAGGCTAAATACTCCTGACCGACCGATAGTGAACCAGTACCGTGAGGGAAAGGCGAAAAGAACCCCGGTGAGGGGAGTGAAATAGACCCTGAAACCGTGTGCGTACAAGCAGTAGGAGCTCCTTCGTGGAGTGACTGCGTACCTTTTGTATAATGGGTCAGCGACTTACTGTTCGTGGCGAGCTTAACCGTATAGGGGAGGCGAAGGGAAACCGAGTCTGATAAGGGCGCATAGTCGCGGGCAGTAGACCCGAAACCGGGTGATCTAGTCATGCCCAGGGTGAAGGTACCGTAACAGGTACTGGAGGCCCGAACCCACTCCCGTTGCAAAGGTAGGGGATGAGGTGTGATTAGGAGTGAAAAGCTAATCGAACCCGGAGATAGCTGGTTCTCCTCGAAAGCTATTTAGGTAGCGCCTCGCACGAATCTTCTTGGGGGTAGAGCACTGTTATGGCTAGGGGGTCATTGCGACTTACCAAACCATTG